>RFIZ01000069.1 GCA_003695105.1 Fidelibacterota bacterium | reverse complement strand
CGGCTGATGAAGAAGAATGGAAGCCTCTGTTGCAGCGCATTGTGGAAACCCTGGAAAACATCTGGACCTATAATCGGGAACACCGGGGCGAACGGGAATTTGCCATCGATGGTCAGTTGTCCAACTGGGTCTGGCATGACGAAACCCTCTGGTACATCGACACCAGTACTCCGCTGTACCGGGTGAACGGAGTGGAACAATTGGACCCGGAATTGTTTCTGAAGAGTGCTCCTTCCTTTCTGCGCTGGATCATCCGGCTGGCATTTCTGGACGATGTGATGAACCGGTACTATGAACCACGCCTGGTGTACATCGACCTGGTCGCCAATGTGTTCAAGGAACAACAACCGCACTGGGTCCCGGTATTTGCCCGGTGGATTCAGGATCTGGTCCCTGATCTGGATCCGCCCGTCACCACCGAGGAGGTAGAAAAATATTATAAAGAAGATAAATTGATCTGGGCCCTGTTCCTGGCTTTCCGGCGGCTGGACCGCTGGCTGACCACCCGCCTTTTCCGGCGGCGATATGAATTCATCCTGCCGGGCAAAATTGTGAGATAACCTGATGTGTGATACGTTCGTCGTATTGCCTCCGGCCACGGCCGAGGGGACGGTCATCCTGGGTAAGAACAGTGACCGTGAGCCCAATGAAATTCAGAGTTTCGAATTTCACCCGCCGGCGGATTACCCGGAAAGCGCCCAGGTGCAATGTACGTATGAGACCGTGCCCCAGGTGCGGCACACTCTGGGGGTCTGGCTCAGTCGTCCTTTCTGGATGTGGGGAGCCGAAATGGGCGTGAATGAAAAGGGCGTGGCCATCGGAAATGAAGCCGTATTCACCAAAATGCCGCTGAGGAAAGACGGGGGACTCACGGGGATGGACCTGATCCGTCTGGCGCTGGAGCGGGGTGAGTCGGCGGAAAATGCCCTGGAGGTCATCCTTCAATTTCTGGCGGACGTGGGACAGGGCGGGATCTGCGGTTTTACGGACAAGACCATGGCCTACCATAACAGCTTCCTGATCGCCGATCCTTCGTCGGCCTGGATCTTGGAAACCGCCGGGGAGGAATGGGTGGCCAAACGGGTTGACACGTACGCGACCATCAGCAACGGACTGACCATCGGGGATGATTTCGACCGATCCTCTCCCACCGTCATTGACACCGCCCGCCGCAAGGGCTGGCTGAAATCCGGCGAAACGTTTTCCTTTGCCCGTTGTTATTCGGATTGGTTTTACACGACCTTTTCTGCCAGCCGGAAGCGGAAATCCTGTTCCCACCGCCTGATCGAGGCAGCGGAGGGATCGTTTTCCGTGGCTGCCGCCTTCCGGCTTTTACGGGATCACGGTGGAGAACCCTATCATCCGGACGGACATTTTCTGTTGAACCGTATTTGCGCTCATGCCGCCAATCGTCTCTCCCGCTTTGCCGCCCAGTCCACCAATTCCATGATCGCCGAACTCCGAACGGAGGGAAGCGTGGTCTGGTCCACCGGCACTTCGGCCCCCTGTACGGGAGTCTATCTCCCCCACCGAATCACCGGAGAGATTCGTCCGGAGGACTGGGACGATCGCCAGGGAGTGGCCTATTGGTTACGCCATGAACATCTCCACCGGGAGGTGTTGCGTGATTTCGCCCATCGGATAGAACTGTATCGCCAGGAACGGGATGAGTGGGAAACCACACTCAGGGAAGAAGTGTCCTCCCGGGGACTGGATGCGGACCGGGAACTCGCCCTGCGCCGGGAAGCCGGTGAGCGGGAGAAGGGCTGGCTGGAGACACTACGCGATGGTCCCATTCACCATCCCCCGCTAGGGTATTACCGGGGATTCTGGCGGAAACAAAACCGAAAACTCCGGCGTCTGCAGGATTCCCTATGATACGCCCCGTGGCGGGTGACAGCCTGCTCTTGGGCGGCACCGGCTCCGGGATGTAATTTCCCGCCCTTTCTCACCCCCTGTTACCGTCTGTCATGGAAACCACACTGAAAAAATGGATCAATCCCCTGATCAATCGACTGGGAAAAACCAAGGAAGAAAACCATTTTTCCCGGCCACCGGTCATTCTGGGCGGCTGTGCCCGGTCAGGAACCACCCTGCTGCTGGCGGTGCTGTCGGCTCACCCGTCCTTTTTTACCATACCCAAAGAAATTCGGCTCTTCAGTCGCTGGAAACCCAATCCTGAGGGAGACCAGCCCCCCCTGATACCCTGCCGGATGGACCGGCTCTATCGCTATTTGCTGGTGCGGTCCATACCTGATTCGGCCACGCGCTGGCTGGAAAAAGACACGATTAACATCCGCTATTTTCAGCAGATTCTGGATTATTACCAGGGAGAAGTGAGACTGGTGCATATCATCCGGGACGGACGGGATGTGATGACATCCTACCATCCCAAACGTCCCGATGCCTTTTGGGTGGAGCCCGATCGCTGGGTGTTCGATATGCAGGAAGGATTGAAGTATGCGGATCATCCCCTGGTCTATACGCTGAAGTATGAAGATCTGGTCTTGCGCTATGAGGAAACAGTGAAAAAGTTACTGGAGTTCCTGGGGGAGGATTTTCACCCTCATCTCAGGGAATGGCATCTCCATACTCCAATCCAGCGGTCCCAGGGCTGGTTCGGAGGCGTCCAGCGCACCCATGCCAGGTCCATCGGGAAATGGAAGCAGGATCGGTATCAGGAGCGGGTGCGGGAAATCATGGCTCACCCGGAAGCGCGGAAGATGTTGGAGACGTTAGGGTATCTCTGACCCTGAGTATTCCTGAACGGAACGGAACACCAGTCCGGAAGGAATCTTGGGGGAAAAGAAAGTCGATTTTTGGGGCAGGATATGTCCGCTCCGGGAGCGACGGAACACCGCTTCCAGCGACGGCGGAGGTACCAAGAAGGCCAGTTCAAACTTCCGGGCTAGGGTGGGAAGGTCTTCCGGTTTCAGATCTCCTTTCCAATAGTCCAGACGCGCCAGGGAGTCCGGCCGATCCACGTCGATCTTCAGCCAGGGTTTCAGGATGTGGTCATGGAGGAACTCGACCGCCAGAAGATCCTCTCTTTCCGCAGCCTGAGGGAGGGGCAGCCAAAAACCGGTGCGGGTGGTCAGATCCAGGACTCCGATCCCTTCTTGCCCCGCAGCCTGCCGCCAATGGTTTAACCATTGATCTGCCGGCAGGGCAGAGCCGGTTTTAAATTCAGCCTGCAACCGCCGGCACAGCTCACGGCCCCCCGGCGAACCCGGTTCCACCAGTCGGTGGGTGGGAAGGATCGCAAGACCGGGGTGATAGCGGTTCACCAGAGTGACCATGACCTGTTGTGCGGCCCGGTTTTCAGGATGGGCGGCGGCATAGCGGCAGGCGGTCTGATACCGGTGGTGCCCATCGGCGATCAATGCCGTCGAGGAAGACAGGGCGTTGCCAATCGTATGGTGAAGGGTGGTGTCGGTACATTTCCACAGGCTGGTTTGGATACCGTCCAGGTTTCCGGTCAAAACCGGATGCCGATCCTGATACGACTCCAGAACGGCATCGATCATCCGGTCGGCGTCTTCATAGATGAGAAAAATTTGACCGGTCTGAGCCCGGGTGGCTTCCAGCAGTTTCAAGCGGTCATCCACGTGCTTGGGCAGGGTCCGTTCATGGGGGAGAATCGTGGCGCCCAGGGGCTCGATGTCAATCGCACCGATCAGGGCCAGCCGCCGGGTGAGGCCGGTGGGTCCCTTAAATTCCTGGGAAAGGAAATACAACGCCGGCTCCGGATCCCGGATCATAATATGTTCCTCCTGCCAGGTGCGTAGAAGATCAGCAGCCAGGCGGTATTT
>RFIZ01000068.1 GCA_003695105.1 Fidelibacterota bacterium | reverse complement strand
GGTACCCTTGCCGACCGGGAAAGGTGTGTAGAAAGCAAAAAAGCGGAAGGTATTGTTGTGCGGAATGACGGAGACCCAGGTTTCCCCTCCCCGCTGTTTCAGCGGTAACAGGGTAATGACCGGGTTGGCTTCATCCTCCGTTTGCTGGACCGAAAAAGCGGAATCCGTACCGGCCGGAACCATGAATTCCACGGCCGGCGCCAGGGAACCCGGCTCCAATTCACCCAGATATTCCACCATTACTCCATCCGTGTAATATTCGGGATAAATATCCGCTTCAAAAGATTTCAGGGTTTGCGCTCCGGTCAGGGATACCATCAGCGCCATAAGGGACACAATGCGTCGATTCATGATCAATACGTCTCCGATTTGCAGGGTGAAACTACGAAGGTTTAACGGTATGCCCCATGGCTGGTTTCGGGAAAGTTTGTCAGAAAAACCATAAGATGCTCCCGGATCAGGGAAAATTGTGGTTTTGGGGCGACGGAACCCTTTGAACCGGGAGTCGGTCCAATCGGTTACGAGTCAGGATTCCAGCGGGATCCCGGTCAGTTCATAGGAATCCGCTTCCGTAATTCTCAAGGGTAGGATGATACCGACCGGCTGGGGTGAATTGATTCGTACGATCTGGTCGATTTCGGGGGAATCGTATGGAGTCCGCCCTACCGCGGTGGACGATGAGGTCCGATCCACAATCACCGGAATTTCCTGACCGATAAGTTCCTGATTTTTTTGATAGGCGATTTCGTTTTGCAGATCGAGGATCATGGCTTTGCGTTCTTCTTTGACTTCCGGAGGTACGTCATCGGGGAGGTCGGCCGCGAAGGTTCCTTCCTCTTCGGAATAGGTAAACACACCCAGCCGGTCGAATTCGGTTTCCTCCACAAAGCGGTAGAGTTGTCTGAAATCGTCTTCGGTTTCGCCGGGATAGCCTACAATCAGAGTCGTGCGTAACCTGATCTGCGGAATAACGGACCGAAGCAGGTCGATTCTTCGCTGGATCCCACTCCGATCCAAACCCCGACGCATGGATTTTAACATCCGATCCGATGCATGTTGCACCGGCATATCCAGGTAAGGAACCAGGACGGGGTTCCGCGCCATGGCGTCGATAATGGCATGGGAAAGATGTGCCGGATGGGCATAATGGAGACGTAACCAGTTTTGCGGCATAATCGCCTCTCCCAGGGCGTCCAACAAATCATTTAGATAGAGCCGATCCGGTAAATCCCAGCCATAGGAGGTCGTATCCTGGGCAATGAGGATAAATTCCCGCACTCCCTGATCCTGAAGACGAATCACTTCGTCGACAACCGTGGCCACGGGTCGACTGATTTGTTTCCCGCGCATCAGCGGGATACTGCAAAAGGAACACCCGTTATCACACCCTTCTGCAATTTTTACATAGGCATAGTGAGAAGGTGTCAACAAGGAACGGTAAAAGACGGGATCAGCGCGGGAATGATCTTTTCCCGTTAATAGGGTCAGGATGTCACGGTGATCCGTGGTACCGAAAAAATAATCGACCTCGGGTAATTCTTCTTTCAATTGATTGGGATAGCGTTCGGACAGGCATCCCATCACCACCAGAGTCTGAATCCGACCTTGTTTTTTCCATTCGATCGCTTCCAGTATGACGTCAACTGATTCTTCCCGGGCCTGGTCCAGGAATCCGCAGGTATTGATCACAATCGTATCCGCCTGTTGGGGATCTTTCACCAGCGGAACGGAGGCATGTTGTAAACCACCGCTCAGGATTTCGGAATCCACCAGGTTTTTCGCACATCCAAGACTGATGATATGGATGGAACCGGTTGGGGAAGGATTAGTCTTCATGTCCCCACAATCCCTCCACATACCGTTCCGGACGAAAAATTTCCAAATCTTCCAGTCCTTCTCCCACGCCGACAAACCACACCGGCAGGTGATATTCCCGGATTATGGGAAAGATGATCCCCCCCTTTGCAGTCCCGTCCAATTTGGTTAAGATAATTCCATCTATCTTCACATATTCTTGAAATTGTTTTACCTGTGAAAGAGCGTTTTGCCCCAAATTTGCATCCACGGTCAACAAGGTGGAGTAAGATTGGTCGGGGAAATGGGTCCGGACTGTGCGAAACATTTTTTCCAATTCCTGCATCAGGTTCGTGGCCGTATGCAATCGACCGGCGGTATCCACCAAAACCCGGTCCACCGGATGAGCCTTCACGGAGGATAATCCGTCGTACACAACGGATGCGGGATCCCGGGATTGGGTATTGGCGACCAGCCGGACTCCCAAACGTCTGGACCAAATTTCCAACTGCTGAACGGCGGCTGCACGATAGGTATCGGCACCCACCAGCAGGACCTGCTCACCGCGGGTTTGACAAAATGCCGCCAGTTTGGCGATCGTGGTCGTCTTGCCGGTTCCGTTCACTCCCACGATAAACACCAGTGGTTCCAGGGCACTGTCAATGTCCACGGTTCCCTCCCGCAGAAGATCTATCAGGCAGGTCCGGATGGCATTTCCATCCCATCGCCGGCGATTTTTTTCCACCAGGTCGATCACAGCCGCGGTGGTGTCCATTCCCAAATCGGCCAGGAGCAAATCCTCTTCCAATTGCTCCAGGTCTTCGTCTGAGAGCTTCTGGGAAACCATCCGGGACATCCAGCGATTCCATACCGAACGGGTATTCTTCAGGGCGTTGACCAAGGTTGAGAGGGGCATCTTCTAGTCAGACAGGTCAGTTGAGACGTTTGAATTCCCGCAGAAGGAAAGATACATACTGAGCCCAACTAATCAGCCCCAGGACAGTGGTCAGAAAAAATAAAGGCCAGCGGATGAGGGTGAATTGAGGCAATGGAAATATGTGAATGGCAACTGTAAGGGCTGTCAGACCGATAAACCATTTTCCGGTGCGATTGGCGCTGACTACCAGAGAAGAATGGTTGATAATGTAGACGGATAAGAGTGCGATGGTCAATATTCGAATCAGATAAAACAGGAAAAACCAGAGTGGGAAGAGGTGATTCAGCACCATATGGAATACTACCGTACTGACGACAATGAAATCGGCTATGGGATCCAGCCATTTCCCCACATGGGTAACTTCATGCGCTTTCCGGGCAAAATATCCGTCCAGGGCATCGCTGAGTACCGCCGCTACGATCAGGCTGAAGATGACGGACCAGGGGGCCTGATTGGCCATGGCATACACGATCGGGACGGCCATGACCGCCCGGAACAGGCTGATCATATTGGCCACCGTCAGGATGCGGGTCGGATCAGTGATTTTTCTTTTTTCTGTCTGGGACATAGGCCTCAGGATCTACTTCGATCAGTCTTTCCGGTGATTCAAGAGCCAAAACCTGATCACAGGTAGAAAGAACAAACGATTGATCGTGTGAAATCAAAATAGAGTGTTTCCTGCGCATATTTCGCAGAATAAAGCGGCGCAAAGTTACTCGTTGTCGCCAACCGAGTCCAAAGGTTGGTTCATCCATAATGATCGGATCGAAATCGGCATAGGAACAGACCGCGATCACTGCCAGGCGGACAACGCTCCAGGGCAGTTGCCAGGCTTGCTTCTCCCTGATGGAATCCCAAGGCAGTTGGAGCTGGGTCAGGACAGACTGAGCGCGATCCAGATTTCCGGCCGATAAAAGGTTATGTTCCATCAGCTCCTCCACCCAATCTCCCAGAGTTCGCACTCCCAGCATCCGCTCTGGAAATTGGTCGATATAGCAGGGACGACAGAAGGAATCCAACTGGATAGAAATCGATCCGGCATCGGGAGACAGGATGCCCATCAGGAGCAGAGCCAGCGTGGTTTTCCCGACCCCGTTGTCCCCCAGAATTCCCAGATGGGCCGCCGGAGAGGAGGTCAACTGCAGTTGAGACAACAATTTTTCTCTGCCGGGATAACCGAAGGTGAGATCGTCGAGGGTGATCTTCAGGGAGCCGGACTGTTTGGGGACCGGGGAGTATTCGTTGGGGGTAAAATCCGAAACCGAAACGAATTCGGATAAAGAAAGACGCCAGCGGGAATCGCCCCAACGGAGATCATTCCATTCGGTAGTCAGCCAGATGATCGGACACTCCCGTTCGCGTGCAAGGGCTCGCAATTTGCGGACTTCTTCTTCCTTGCGGTATTCATTTAAAAAAGAAAGTCCGTCATCAATGACCAGTAGGCTGGGTTCCAGGGAGGAAGCCAGCACCAAATTCAAAATTTCCATTTCACCGCCGGAAAGGTCCACCGGATGCATGCCGGGATCGATGCTGTCCGGAAGGTGCTGCACCAGTCGCGAAACCTGTTCCTGAATCCGGTTAGAATCCTGAATTCGACATTCCAGCGAAAACGCCAATTCATTGATTACACTGGTGGCAATCAGTCCCTGGGTCGGATTCTGTGGTATCAAATAGGTCCCGGACGGGGGATCATATCCCTGCAGAGAGAAATTTGTGGAATGGGGCCGGGTCCCATCTGAAAGGAAGCGGGCAAATTGAGATTTGCCGGTTCCCGATTCGCCATAGATCACATGGAGACCGCTGGAAAACGTGATTTCGTTCAGGTGGGGAGAAAAATGCGGAAACCCGATGAGGAAGCGTACTTCAGTCACGTAACAAACTCCGGACAATACGCGTGGAGGATCCCAGGTTCTTATGAATGACGTCCGTCGCGGCAAAACTGGCTTTCAAAAACGCATTTTTATCTTGCAACAGACGGGAAAAAGTGTCCCGAAATTCCGTCGCATTCCGGATGGGAAATCCGCCGCCGGATTCGACCAGATCGACCGCTTCCGGAAAGTGCTGGTACTTGGGTCCGAACAGAGTCGGCAGGCGGGCGATGGCTGGTTCCATCACATTGTGGACACCGGTGGAAAAGCCACCGCCGATATAGGCGATCTGTCCCATCCAGTAAAGCCGATAGAGTACGCCGACTACCGTAATAATTCCCACCTGCGCCCCGTTTTGCAGCTGAAATTTTTTCTTGGATTTCAGGAGCTGTGTTTCGATCCCCGCGGTGCGGAAAAATTCCTGAGCACGCCTGATTTCTTTGTCATTGGGTTCGTGAGGAACCCAAAAAACCGAAAGGGCCGGATTCTGTTGGAGAATCTCCGCCAATGGTTCCAGGACAACCGCTTCATCCTGTTGGGTTGTGCTTCCGGCAATCAACCGTTTATCCCGCAACAGAACGGAAATCGTCCGTTTTTCGGTGAATTGATCTGCTTTCCGTTTCACCTGATCGTACCGGGGATTGCCCAAGACCCGGACCCTGGTTTTGGCTGACGACGGCAGAAGTTTCTGCACCGTCAAATAATCCTCTTTGGTGATCGTATAAATGGTGTCAAAACTGGAATAGACCGATCGATAAAAACTGCGCAGTCCGGGAAACAGTTTCCGGGTATTAGCGGCAAACCGGGCGGCAAAAATATTGGTATGAATCCGCCGACGGTGGGCACCCCAGATAAAATTGGGCCAGGTATCATAGGAGGCCAGCACAACTTTCTTGGGCCGGACGATTTTGAGCGCCTTACGAACCGTCCAGGGAAAATCGAACGGCAGATAAATTTTACAGAAAATGTTTTCATCGGTAACGTGCTCAAATCCCGAGGGGGAAAAGAAACTCACTACGGCTTTGGATTGCGGTTCAATTTCTTTCAAGCCCTGCAGAATCGGCCGGATTTGTTCATATTCACCGAAGGAGGCGGCATGAAACCAGTAGACAGTGGTTCCTTTTCGGACCTCCCGGAAACATCGCCGCAACTCTTTGAGAGATGTCCACCGCCCATGCATTCCCTTTTTCAATTTGGGATGAACCAGACTCACACACCAGGCGACCAGCACCATCAACGGATACAGGAATACATTATAGAGCAATACCCACAGAATTTTCATGCCATGCCTCCCGGCGGAAGGGATGGTATCACCAGCTCTGGTGAGAGTCGGGAGAGGCAAACCCGGTCAAACCGATAGCAAGGACGTTTCCCGTTTTGGGAACAGGGACGACACCAGATTGCACGTTCAAACACGTCGGTTCCTGGTCCGGCGAACCCGGCACCCATCTGCCGGGTTGTGGGTCCCAGCAGGAACCCGTGGGGCACGCCCAGGGCACCGGCCGCGTGAACGAGACCCGTATCGCTACCGAGGACGTACCGGGCTCCGGCCACCACCGCCAGGGATTCCCGTAAGCTGGTTTTTCCGGCCAAATTGATGACCTCCGGCGTCCCCCTCTCAATGTCATGGCAAACCGTGTCTCTGGC
>RFIZ01000002.1 GCA_003695105.1 Fidelibacterota bacterium | reverse complement strand
TACCAAGAATGCCAGTACAGACTGGGATGCTCTTCTTTCCAGTTACGGCAATAATTCCATTTCTTTGTCTTCCACCGATAAAATGACCACCTGGTGGCTGGGTACTGCCAGCACTTTCGGTGTGCGCTATTATCTGTTTTCCTGTTTGGCCTTGGATCTAAAGGTCGGCTTTATGCACAACGGGTACAGCCGGGATAAATGGAAATTTCAGGGGAAGACGGTGTCGGGTCCGGCCCTGGATTTAAAACGCCTGCCCCTGTTTTCGCTGCAGGTGCTGACGGGATGGTAATGGTACGCCTGCTGCTGGTAGTGCTCTTCCTGTCTTGCGGATGGGCTCAGTCGAAGACGGAGGCGCCCCCTGAAGAAAATCCCTGTCAAACTCCCCTGATCATGCGGGCCTCCCGACAGGGTTTGCGTTCCATCCCAATCCGGAAATTGCCCCAATTCTGGTACCAGGTATGGCAATGCCGGAAGAGCGGGGTGGGGGCGGCGGCTTTCCGCAAACTGGACCGGAGACAATTGGAGTCCGATTATACGGAATCCCATCAATTTCACGGTTGGACGTCCACCTGGAGCTATTGTATTACTTCGGTCCTGTTCTTTTTTTATCTGGAAAAATTCACCTGAAACCGGGAACCAAAAACCGAGGAATGTGTCTAACTCCCTTTTCATTCAAACAAGGAATTCAGCCATGAAACGCGTTCTCATTCTTTCCTGCTTAACGGGATTGGTTATCTTTCATTGTACAAACTCACCAGCCGTGAAGGTGGAGGAGCCACCGCTGGGGAAAAGTTCGAATCCGCTCCTGGTGAAGTTCAATGAACTCAATGATTTTGCCCGGCTGAAAGCGGAACATATTCCCCAGGCGACGGACATCACACTGGATCGGGTTCAGAACATGTTGGATGAAATTCTGGCCGTGCCCGATGACCGGCGCACCTTTGAAAACACACTGTTACCCATCGACCGGATCCACGCCGTGTTGGAACGGGTGGAAAACCCGGTTTACCTGATGGGTGCCGTCCATCCGGATGAAGCCGTGAGGAACGCTGCCGATTCCGCCATCATCAAATTCACGCATTGGGAAACGGATTTTTCCTTGAATGAGGATTTGTTCCGGGCGGTGCAGGCCTACGGAAAAACGGCTGATGCCGCTGCCCTCACCGGGGTCCGGAAACGATTTTATGATGATGTGATGAAAGATTTCCTGCGGCAGGGATTTGGTTTGCCCCCGGAGAAGCGGGAAGAAGTCAAGGCGCTCAAAAACCGGATCAGCAAATTGGGACTGGAATTTGACAACAACATTGCCCAATACAGCGATACGCTGGTGGTGACGGAAGCGGATATGGACGGAACACCCGAATCCTATAAAAAGGCCATGGCGGCAGGGGACGGTACCTACAAAATCGATATCAGCTATCCCTCGCGCCGGGTGTTCATGCAATTGTCCAATTCGGAACAGGCGCGCAAAGCACTCTCGGAAAAGTTTTTGAATCGTGCGGCCGAAAGCAATTTGAAAGTCATTCCTCAAATGGTTGCGGAGCGTCAAAAACTGGCACACCTGTTGGGATATCCCAGTTATGCCGCCTATGTCCTGGACGACCGGATGCCGAAAACTCCGGAAACGGTATGGAACTTTGAACGGGAATTGCAGGATGCCATCCAGGAGAAAATGGCCCGGGAACATCAGGAATTGCTCGACCTGAAATCCAAACTTACCGGACAACCGGCCACGGAAATCAATTACTGGGAATTGCACTACCTGGAGAACAAACTGGCGCAGGAGAAATACGCCTTGGATGAACAAAAAATTCGGGAATACTTCGAATTGCATAACGTTATCGATGGTCTGTTCACAATCGCTCAGACGATCTATGGTTTGAAATTCCAGCAGGTGCCTGACCCCAGTGTCTGGCATCCGGATGTGACCATGTATTCAGTGTCGGATCAGGAGACGGGGAAACTGTTGGGTTATTTCTATTTGGACCTGTTCCCCCGGGAAAATAAATACAGCCACGCGGCCCATTTCGGCATCACCAAGGGTATGGACACACCGGACGGTTACCAACATCCCATTGCGGCGCTGGTCTGTAATTTCCCCAAACCCACGGCGGATCAACCCTCTCTCTTGCCCCATTCCGATGTGGAAACTTTTTTCCATGAATTCGGCCACCTCCTGCATGGTATGGTGACGGAATCTCCGTTGTATGTCTATGCCGGTACGGGAGTGGACCGGGATTTTGTGGAGGCACCTTCCCAATTCTTTGAGAATTGGACCTGGCATAAAGAGTCGTTGAAACTGTTCGCCAAACATTACCAGACCGGTGAAGTCATCCCCGACAGTTTACTGGATCGCATGCTGGCGGCGAAAAATATGTCCAGTGGCGGCGACTTTGCGTTCCAGGTGTTTCTGGGCACCCTGGACATGACCCTGTATGATCAATGGGATCCCGACGGGGATGAGTCAGTTTTGGATGTCTCCCGGCGCTTGCATACACAAATCCTGGACTGGAACGAAACTCCCAACACGGCACGCATCGCTTCCTTCGGACATTTGAACGGATACGCGGCTTCCTATTACGGATACGCCTGGTCGAAAGTGTTCGCGGAGGATATGTTCTCGGTGTTTGAGGAGCAGGG
>RFIZ01000067.1 GCA_003695105.1 Fidelibacterota bacterium | reverse complement strand
CTCCGGGGCTTTATGAACCGCGCCGATTATGAGGCGGTTCCATCCGGGGGCTGTCCCTCCCGAAACATTACGATTTCCAGAACCTGCGGCGCACGCCGGCGGAAGTCCGCCAGTCCTTCCAGAAACGCGGCTGGGAGAACATCGTCGCCTTCCAGACCCGCAATCCCATGCACCGGGCCCATGTGGAACTGACCGAACGGGCCGCCCGGGAATTACGGGCGAACATTCTGATTCATCCGGTGGTGGGTCTGACCAAACCGGGAGACGTGGATCATTACACCCGGGTCCGCTGTTATCGCCACGTCCTGGATTCCTATCCCACCGGCACCGCCATGCTGTCCCTCCTCCCGCTGGCCATGCGCATGGGCGGTCCCCGGGAAGCCCTGTGGCACGCCATCATCCGGAAAAATTACGGCTGTAACTATTTCATCGTCGGCCGGGATCACGCCGGACCCGGCAACGACCGCAACGGCCATCCCTTCTACGGGCCCTACGACGCCCAGGACCTGCTGAAACAACACGAAGAGGAACTGGGAATCCGGATGGTGCCCTTCAAACTGATGGTCTACGTGGAGGACCGGGCCGAATACATGCCCATCGACGAAGTCCCCGAAGGGGTCAAGACCCTGAATATCTCCGGCACGGAGCTGCGGCGGCGGCTGGACAAGGGTCTGGACATTCCGGAGTGGTTTTCCTATCCCAAAGTGGTGGAAGAATTGCGCCGCTCCCGGCCGCCGCTGAACCGCCGGGGATTCACCGTCTTTTTCACCGGTCTGTCCGGCTCCGGAAAATCCACCCTGGCCAACGGACTGCTGGTGAAACTGATGGAAGACGGACGGCGTCCCGTGACCCTGCTGGACGGAGACATCGTCCGGACCCACCTCTCCAGCGAACTGGGTTTCTCCAAGGAACACCGGTCCATCAACGTGCGACGGATCGGTTTTGTCGCCAGCGAAATCACCAAAAACGGCGGCGTGGCCATCTGCGCCCCCATCGCCCCTTACCGGGCCGACCGGCGGGCCAACCGGGACCTGATCTCCAAATACGGAGGCTATATCGAAGTCTATGTCAGCACGCCTCTGGAAGTCTGTGAAGAACGGGACGTGAAGGGACTGTACGCCAAGGCCCGGCAGGGAATCGTGAAAGAATTCACCGGTATCAGCGATCCCTACGAAGCGCCGGAACACGCGGAAATCGTGATCGATTCCAGCCGCACCGATCCGGAAATCCTGGTGCAGGACATCCTGTTGCAGATCGAACAACTGGGGTATCTGTAAGCCTCCCGTTCCATGCCCACCACGATCGGCATCATCGGTGGCGGCATTGTGGGGCTGGCGACCGGGTACCGGCTGCTGGAAGCCCACCCGGACTGGCGTGTCCACATCCTGGAAAAAGAAACCGCCCCGGCCGTTCACCAGACCGGTCATAACAGCGGCGTCATTCACTCCGGCATCTATTACCGGCCCGGCTCGCTGAAAGCCCGAAACTGCCGGGAAGGGGTCCGGCTGTTGCTGGACTATTGCCAGGCCCGGAACATCCCCTATGAATGCTGCGGCAAGGTCATCGTGGCCACGGCGGAAGCCGAACGTCCCCGGCTCCAGGCACTCTACGAGCGCGGCACCGCCAACGGCGTCCCTGATCTCCGCCTGATCGGACCGGAAGAATTACGGGAACTGGAACCTCACGCCGCCGGTGTGGCCGCCCTGGTCTCTCCCTCCACCGGCATCATCGATTATTCGGTCGTGTGCCGGAGTCTGGCCCGGGATATTCAGGACCGGAGCGGTGAGATTCATGTCTCCACCCGGCTCCTGTCCTGGCTACCGGATGCGGAGGGGATACGCCTGATCACCACCGCCGGAGACTGGAGGGTGGATGTGGCGGTCAACTGTGCCGGACTGCAGGCGGACCGGGTCCTGGCCGCCGGCCCGGCGGAGCGTCCCCTGAGGATCGTGCCCTTCCGCGGTGAATACTATTCCCTGAAACCGGAAAGCCGGTCTTTGGTGAACAACCTGATCTACCCGGTGCCGGACCCGGCCTATCCCTTTCTGGGCGTCCATTTCACCCGGGATCTGTCGGGCGCCGTGGAGGCGGGACCCAATGCCGTGTTGGCCTTTGCCCGGGAAGGATACCGCCGGTCCGACGTGGACTGGTCCGATCTATGGGACGTGCTGAGCTACGGGGGCTTCTGGAAACTGGCCGGCACCTATTGGCTCCGGGGACTGAAAGAACAGTGGCGGTCCCTGAGCAAGGGGGCCTTCGTCCGGTCCCTGCAAAAACTGATTCCCGGAATCACGGCCGCGGACCTGGCGGAAGGGGGAGCCGGCGTGCGGGCCCAGGCGCTGGAACCGGAGGGATTCCTCACGGATGATTTCCGTATCGTCCGGGAGGGGCGCTTTCTGTCGGTGCTGAATGCGCCCTCTCCGGCAGCCACCAGTTCCCTGGCCATCGGCCGAACCATCGCGGAAGAAGTCGACCGCCTCCTGCACTGAAACCGGTTTACAGAGTCACCGCCACCAGTTGGGGGACATCGTAGGCCGAAAATAATTTCAGGGTCACGGTGGTGATATCCCGGACCTTGCGGTTGAAGCGAAACTCAAGCCGCTCTTTCTTTCCTTTTTTCTTCACCTTGAATTCCGTGGCGAAAGGCACCGTCATTCCTGAATAGACGGGCTGCCCCTGGTGATCCCGTCCGGCGTCCCAGAGGACGGTTTTCTTACTCCTGATCTGCACTAAGGCCAGGGAAGCGTTATCCCAGTACAAGGCTCCGGATTCCGCCCGGTATTCTCCGTCTCCCAGGTTTTTCACGTCCAGGGTCATCTTTTCTTTTTCCAGCCGCAGGGAGTGGTTCACGTAGACGATATTGTTGAAATAATCATTGAGGACGATGAGACCCGGTCGGTTCAGTTCCAGCACCTTTTTGGTGATATTGTCGCCGTGACGGACGGTGGCCTCCACCTGATACAGCGTCTCCACATCCCGGGCGATGAACGTCCGGGTGGCCGGATCGTATTCCACCGGAAAGGTTTGAACGCCATCGGACAATTGCACGTCCACCGCCTCTGCATCCAACACCTTTCCTTCTTTGGTCTGAATGGTGAACGTTAGGGTTCCAGTCTTCAGCGGATTGGGCGGAGTATTCTCCAGGTGGTGGCGGGAATCGGTGACCCGCAAATAAGCGATCGTCGCCAGCAGACCCAGGCCGGCCACAACAATGATCACCACCGTCCAAAAGAGCAACAGCCCGGAGCTGGAACGGGTCCGGAAGGGTTTTTCTGTGGGGGACATTTGCATCGGATCAAGTTAGTCCATTTTCGGGAATTTGTCCACTGCTTATCGCCGGGAACCTGATTCAAGTATTCACTGTTGGATCTGCCCCGGAGGACCGGTGCCGCCCGGCACAGGACAGCCGCCTTCCATTTTTCGCTGGTCAGATGGCAACATTCCATCGGAACTTTCCCCCGACTCAATTCGTGGACACACTACCGGATGCACGTCGAACGTTATACACCTGAGCATGAAGCCCGCTGGGAAGAATTTGTTTCCCGTTCCAATAACGGTACCCTGTTCCATACCCGCCGGTTTTTCCAATACCACCCGCCCGGACGTTTTCAGGATCATTCGCTGATCTTCCGGAAAAAGGGGACCTGGCGGGCGGTGTTCCCGGCGGCCGAGGTGAGGGAACAAGAACGGAGATTGCTCTGGTCCCATCCGGGAGCCTCCTACGGCTCTCTGGTCGTTCCCGAAGCGCTGGCCTTCCGGGAGGCCCTGGATCTGATCTCCCGTCTGGTGGAGTATGCCCGCCGGGAGGGGTTCGAAGGAATCCGCCTGACCCTGCCCCCCACCATCTATCAAAAGCGCTTGAGCAACTATATCGATTACGCTCTGCTGCGCCAGGGATTCACCTACAGCCGGAGGGAAGTGTCATCCATCCTGTTTCTGGAATCCACGGTGGAAGCAAATCTGGCCAAATTCAAACCGGCCCACCGGCGGGCGGTGAAAAAAGCCCTGCGCTCCGGCGTAACGGTGCGTGAATCCGAGGAATGGACCTCCTTTTACCGCATTCTGCAACAGAATCTCTGGACGCGCCACAATGTGAACCCGACCCATACCCTGGACGAACTGGTGCACCTGAAACACTTGTTCCCTGACCGGATCCGGCTGTTTGGCGCTTACCTGGACCGGACCCTGATCGCCGGCGTGGTGAATTTCATCTGCAACCGGGATGTGGTTATGGCTTTCTACATTTCCCATGACGAGGCCTACGCCGAATACCGTCCCGTCAATCTGTTATTCTATTCCATTTTCGACTGGGCCATCCGGGAGGGCTTCCGGGTATTCGACTTCGGCATTTTCACGGTCCGGGAGGAACCCAATCTGGGCCTGGCGCGCTTCAAGGAAAATTTCGGCGCCAGCGGACTGTTCCGGGACACCCTGGAACTCAGGTTGTGAGCGGAACCATGCGTTCCCGCCTTACCGCCCTGTCCCGGCAATCCCTGATTTACGGTCTGGGACATATCCTGTCCCGGATCATCACCTTTTTGCTTTTACCCCTTTATACGAACGTCTTCACTCCGGAGGAATACGGCCTGATCTCCCTGGCCTACACCTTTCTGGGCTTCATGAATGTCATCCTCCATTACGGTCTGGATGCGGCCCTGATGAAATATTACGTGCCGGCCGAGGCGGAGGAACGGAAGACGATCCTCACTACCGCCTGGGGATCCTTTCTGGTGTCGTCAGGCGCGTTCGCCGTGATCAGCTTCCTGTTCCGTTCGCCCCTGAGCCGGGTCATTCTGGGAGGCGATTTTCCCCGGTACATGGGCTATGTCATCGGTATCCTGGTCCTGGATGTGCTGTGGTCGGTACCCATGCTCATCTTCCGGTCGGAACAGAAACCGATCCGCTTCTTCGCCTTCAGTTTATTCAACGTCCTGGCCAGCCTGGGATTGAATCTTCTGTTCGTTCTCCGCCTGGGATGGGGGATCGAGGGTGTCTTCGCCAGTAATCTGGTCACCTCAGCCACCTTATTCCTGCTGACTTTCCCGGCTCTGCTGGCCCGCATGCGCTGGTCCGGTTTCTCCTCCGCCACCTGGAAACGGCTGATGCGCTTCGGACTTCCCTTTTTGCCATCGGGGATTTTCGCCATGATCATGGAATTGGCCGACCGGTATCTCCTGTTGTATTTCACGGACACGGACACAGTGGGCCTCTACAGCGCCGGCTATAAGCTGGGCATGTTCATGTTGTTGGCGGTCATGGGATTCAACATGGGCTGGCAACCCTTCTTCCTGAAGGAAGGCGACGGGGACAGCCAACGGCGCCTCTACACCCGGATCACCACCTACGTCCTGACCCTGCTGGGATTCTTGTGGGTGCTGTTGGTGGTCTGGGTTCCCGATCTGGTACAGCTCCGATTGGGATCCGTCACTCTGTATGGTCCGGAATACTGGACTTCCGTTTCCATCGTCCCCTGGGTGGCCCTGGGGTACTGGTTTCATGCCGCCTACCTCCTCCAATTGCCGGGCGTATTCCTGAAAGAACAGTCCCGTTACGTCCCCCTTTTCCGGGGACTGGGCGCCGGGCTGAACATTCTCCTGAATCTGGTCATGATTCCGCTCTGGCAGGGTCTGGGGGCCGCCGTCGCCACCTGCCTGTCCTTTTTCGGCATGGCCCTGGCCATCTACCTCGTCAACCGGAAACTGTATCCGCTGGCTTACGAATGGACGCGCCTGCTCCGGGTGGGAGGGTTAATGGTGATGACCGCCGGCGGGATCAGTGTCTGGGGTGGGACGCTGCCGGGAGAGATCACCCTGACGCTGCTGTTTCCGGTGGGCTTGGTTTTGTCCGGGTTTCTCCGGAAGGGGGAGTGGCAGACCCTGAAAAAGCTGTTGCTCCCGGCTCAGCGATGATGCAACAACTCCCGGCGTAATTGTTGCCGGGGCGTAAAGAACTGGCGGTACACCAGCGCCAGGACCAGAATATTGGTCATGGTCGAAGCTGTCACCCACATATACATGATCATGATCTGGTAGCGCACGGCAATGATGGGGTCGATCCCGGACAGGATCTGCCCCGTCATGACGCCGGGCAACTGGACCAGTCCCACCATCATCATGGAATTGACCGTGGGCAGGAGGGCGGCCTTGATCGATTCCCGCAGGGCGTCCTGAACCGCCACCCGGGGCGGGGCACCAAGGGAGAGGTACAGTTCGATTTCCGACTCCCGATGTTCCAATTCACCCACGAAACGGTTGACGGTGAGGCTGGCCGTATTGAGGGCATTGCCGATGATCATGCCGGCGATGGGAATCATGGCGTAGGGATAATACCAGGGTTGGACGTGTAGGATAAATTGCAACACGGTCCCCAGCACCGCCGCCACCGTTACGAACAAAACGCCGGTGATGATGGCAAAATAACGGGGAATGCGCACCCGGGATCGCTGCCGCCGGTAGCCTTCATAACTGGCGATCAGAATCATGAGCGCCACCAGGCCTACCATGAAGTACCATCGGCGCTGTGCGAAGAAATAGGTCAGGACGTACCCCATGGCCGTCAATTGCACGAAGGTACGGAGAGTCCCGATCAGGAGTGTTTTTTCCAGGCCGATTTTCCACCATTTCAGCAGGGCAATGCTCACCAGAACCAGAACCAGGCTGGCGAACACATCCGTCCAGGTGAGGGAATAAAAGGTATTGGTCATGAGCGGGACTGCTCCAAAAACTCCCGCAGATCCGGTGCCACCGGCTGATCCAGGCGGGAGATGGGTCCCGCCTCCAGGATGCGCCCGGCCTGGATGAAACAGACGTGATCGGCAAAGTCCCGGGCCAATTCGGGATGGTGACTGACCCGGATCACCGTGAGTTTGAATTCCCGTTGGAGCCGATGCACCAGGCGTAAAATTTTCCGGGCCAGAGGCGGATCCAGACTGGCGGTGGGTTCATCCAGAAGCAGGACTTCCGGATCGTTCAACAGGATTCGCGCCAGGGCCACCCGTTGTTTTTCCCCGCCGGACAGGGTCCGGGCCGGGACGCCCAGGAGAGAAGCGTCCAGTTCGACCAGGTGCAGATAGTCAATGATCCGCCGGCGGGTGTAGCGAGCCGAATCCGGTCGCCAGCGCAGGGGCAGGCATAAATTCTCTTCCACCGTTCCCTGAAGCATGACCGCTTCCTGAAACAACATGCCCACTTTTTGCCGCAGAACCGGGGGGTCCATCGTCTCCAACGGTGATCCGTGAAAGGTGAGTCGGCCGCCGGTGGGGGACAGCAAACCGTTGAACAGGCGCAGGCAGGTGGATTTCCCGGCCCCGGAAGGACCCATGATCACCCAGTGTTCCCCCGGAAAGATACGCAGAGAAAGATCGCGAAGAACGGGATCGTACCCTACGTGCTCCAAATCAAACAGGGCCGGTGCGGACATGGAGAAAATTACTGGGAACGGGAGAAATGAAGGAATCTTTACCGGAGACAGACCCTCACACCGAACGGCGCTGGTTCCGGACTGCCGGCAGGATCAGGTACACCGCCGCTGTCAGAAGCAGGAGAAGGCCGAACGTCACCACAATCGTGGCTCCGGTGGGAAGGTCCAGCGTGAGGGAAAACACCATTCCCAGCACACTGGCCACCAGCCCGAAGGACCAGCCGAAGATCAGCAGGGCCGCCGGGCGCCGGTTGAAAAACAGGGCGGCCACGATGGGAATGATCAGGTAGGAGAAGACCAGCAAAACCCCGGCCACCCGGACCGACAGGGTGACGACGATGCCAAAGGTGACGTAAAACAGGAAATCCCAACGCGTGTGACGATGCCCTTCTTCGGAGGTGGCGGCGCCCAGATTCCGGGAGGCTTCCAGGAACCGGGAACGGAACGTCCAGTGGAACCAGGCAATTCCCAGATAGAGGAGGAACATTTTCCCCACCGTCTGGGGCGTAACGAACAAAATGGATCCTACCAACAGATGGTTGAGTTCTTCGCCGCCCTCAGGGCTGCGACTGAACAGCAACACCATCAGAGCCGCCGCCACCACGTAGGTAATGCCGATGATGGCTTCCTGGGGAATGGCGCGGGGAAGCGACCGGATCACGGCAAACAACCCGGCCCCGATCAGGGTAAACAGAAACGCCAACAGGTAGGATGCGGTCGTGGCCGGTTCCAACCCCCATAACACCCCCACCGCCGTTCCCAGGGCCGCCACCTGCGCCAGGGCCAGATCCACGAAAATCACTCCCCGGGTCACCACGTGCAATCCCAGGTATACATGGATTCCGGATATCACTACCGCCGCCAGAAACGGCCAGAAAATCAAATCGACAGCCATGTTATTCTCCCCAGATGGATTGCAAGGTTTTGAGATTGAGCTCAAACAGGTCCAGATAGGAATCTGCACCCGGTAAGGCACCGACCGACTGAGCCAGTTTCACGACCCGAATACCGGTCTTTTCCCGAAGGAACTCCGGCGCCCGGTCGCTGAAATAGGGCTCCATGGCCACGATGCGGACTCCCTGCTGGCGGATGACCTCCATGAGATCGTTCAGGTGCGCCGGCGTGGGCGGGATGCCCGGCTTGTCCTCCACGAACCCAACGGTTTTCAGTCCGAAACGTTGAGCGAAGTAGGGCCAGGAATTGTGGTAGAAAATGATGTTCTTTCCCTGCAAGTCCGCATATTCTTCCTGCCAGCGGCGGAGGCGGGATTCCAGTTCGCGGCGAAAGGCCTCCAGATTGGTCTGATAGAGCTCCTGATGTTTCGGATCAACGGCGCTCAGGGCCTCCGTGATGGTCTCGGCGATGATGACGCCGTTTTCCGGATCCAGCCAGTAATGGGGATTCCCTAACCGATGAATGTCACCCTGACTGGCGTCCACTTTCCCGGTGGGGACTTCCAGTCGTTTGATATTTTGGGAACAATCCACGATTCGCACACGGCCGTTCCGGGAGCCGTCGATAATCTGTTGCGACCAGAGATCCAGTTCCATGCCGACTTTCAGGTAGATGTCCGCCCGGCGGACCTTCAGCATGTAGGAGGGCAGGACCTCCACGTAGTGGGGATTTTGCGTCCCCTTGGCAATGGCCGTGACTTTCACTTCTTTCCCGCCGATGGTGGCGGCGATGTCCGCCAGGTCGGTGATGGAAGCTACAATATTGACTTTGGCAAACAGGCTGTTCACCAGGAACAGTACGATGAATTTTTTCATAATCGCTCCTAAAATTGATGGGGTTTATGGGGACCCAGACTCCATACGACCTGGGTTTTCCAGGACCACTGGTGAGTCGAATCCTGCAACAGGATCCAGCGGAAGACGGTAGTTTCTTCCACCGGACTGAATCCCGCCATCACGCCGGCGCGGACATGGAGATCCTTTTCCTGCCACACACCATCGACGACAAAACCCACACTCCAGACTTTCCGGATCCGGAGGTCGCCCCAGACATAGCCGCCTGCCGGACGGTTTTTCCGGCCGGTCAGGGCGAAGCCTTCGGCCTGCAGGATGGCGGCGCGATAACTATCCGGTTTCCATTTGAATTTGAGATAGGTATTCCACACGGAGTTCGAAGCGGACCCGGACGGTGCAATGTCTCCAAGGCCCCACTCCAGATGGGAATACAGCCCCAAATCCCAGAATTGTCTCCAGCTCCAGGCCAGGGCGCCTCCCGGCGCAAAAAGGGAGTCGGGAGTTTCGGGCAGGGCCGACAGCACATTCATTTCCAGTTGACTGTACCACGGCAGAGGCAGGAGGGCATTCACCGCCAGGCCGTTTCCGGACCACATTTCTTCGCCCAGGAACGTGACCGCCGATTCCAGCGGGTCGATATAGGCATAGGTATGTTCATGTTCCCGGTTTACATGGCCCACATCGGGTCGAAAACGACCCAGTTTGAGTCCCAGACCCAGAGGGAGCCCCCGGTCGATGGACAGGAATCCTTCCTCCAGATCGACCGGCGTTTCGCCGTCCGGTTTGTGCAGAATGGCGGTGGCATAGGCATAGGGATTGACATAGCCCTGAAGGGCCAGTTCCACGCCGGACGTGGTCCAACCGGTATCCGGTCCATAGAGAAGGTCACCGATGGCGGTGACATCGGGATTGACGGTCGTCTGGGCCGTCAGCCCTCCGAGCAGAAATGCAGCACAATACAAGTGTTTGATGGACATAGTCTTTCCTGATGTTAAAGGGTTGCAGACAGGTGTCTGGGATGGACGGGTGAAAGTCAGGAAAGACGGGGCGGCGCCCGGCTATCGGGCGAAATGCGATCCGGCGGGCTCCACGGGACCGAAACCGGCGGCAGGGGGTGTTCCGGAAGACGATCGACGGAACCGAACACGACTTCGGGAACGCCGGTAAACACCGTGGGAGCCATTTCCCAGGGACATTCCCGTGGAGCGGCGGTGAGCAGGATCTCCCGTCCGGAAGAAGCCGGGGAAGAACCGGTGACCGTATGGTGGCGGCCCAAATGACTCAGTGCCCCATGGGTGTACACCCCCAACGTAAACAGCAGAATCAGGGCAGTAATTCTCTGGCCGGTATGGATTCGGATCATGCTGTCGAAACGCTCAGGGCGTATAAATGTTCATCGGTGAATATACCGGCATCATGCCCGTCCCCCCAGCGGGGCTGGAGTCCATACCGGCCCACCCGGTCCAGGCGCACCAACCGATAGCTGGCGTCCGTTTTGGGGAGGGAAATTCCTTTGTAGATGTTCCCGAAGACGTCCGATTCGCCGGCACAGTTGGCGCAGGGGCAGGCCTCCCGCAAGGCTTTCAGCGTAATGGAGCCCTCCTGTCCGTCGGACCAAACCAGCCATAACTGGTCATTGATGACTTCCCAGGCGGATAAAGTGATTTTTTCGGTTGCCAAGGTGTTGTATCCGGAAATTCCTGCCAGTAAATTTGCAGGCTTTTTGAGTAGAATTCCAATGCATTTGGGTGATTAGCTTCCCGTTGTCACTCCGTTCATCGGGACAGGCAACTTCGCGAATCGCCGATGTTGATTGAAAATTGGATGTCTCCCTTTTGGG
>RFIZ01000066.1 GCA_003695105.1 Fidelibacterota bacterium | reverse complement strand
GGCTTGAATCCTGGTGCCGAAGCATTCGGAATTGTGCAGCTCATCATCGGACTGATCCACCCCCTGGACGAGCCACTCCCCCAGTTTGCCATCCATCGTTCGTTTGGCCGCCGTGTCCAGTTGATCCAGGATTTCATACATCTTCCGAAACTCCAGGCGATGTGCATTGGCCCGGAGAATCCACTCCAGTTCAGCTTCGGTGGGTTGCCTGCCCAACAGACTGCGAATGACCTCTTTGTCTTTTGCAGTCAGAGCGCTCGCATCAGTCGTGTTCATGCTTTTCCTGTCATTTCGGTTGTAACATTTCCCGGACCAGTTCAGAGGAAAACCCTTTGCGGGTTAAAAAGGCGCTTACCCGGCCCCGGCTCTGATAATCCAAATCCTCCACCCGGATCTTTTTCTTGTTGAGCCAGTAACGAATCAACTCTTCCTCTACGGAAGGTGAACAGGCCTCCTGAACAAGGGACTCAATGAGGGCTCCGGGAATTCCGAAACCCGCCAGTCGTTTTCGAATCAGATGGGGTCCGGCATGTTTGAGATGAATCTGGTCATGGATGAAGGCGCGTCCGAATTTCCTGTCGTCCAGATAGCCCTTGGACTGCAGTTCCTTCAGAACGGATTGGACCACTTCGGCACCATAGCCTTTCTGCGTCAGTCGCTGGCGTAATTCCTGCACACTGCGGAGGCGATAGGACAGGAGTCGGAAGACGGTGTCCTTGATTTCCTGACGGTCCTCCGGATGGACGGACATGAATCAGGGTTTATTGCGCTGCAGACTCTTCCCCGGGGGAGTCGCCATCCATTCCCAGGAATGCTTTGACTTTACCGACGATTTCATCCCGGACGGAAGGATTTTCCCGGAGAAACAATTTCGCATTTTCCCGACCCTGGCCGATTTTCATGTCACCGTAGGAGTACCAGGAGCCGGTTTTTTGGACGATATCTCCTTCCAGACCCAGGTCGATCAGATCCCCTTCGAACGAAATACCGGTACCATACATAATATCGAATTCCGTCATTTTGAACGGAGGAGCGACTTTGTTTTTCACCACCTTGACCCGCACCCGGCTGCCCACGCTTTCGGTGCCGTCCTTGATGGTGGTGACCCGGCGGATTTCCAGGCGGACGGACGTATAGAATTTCAGGGCACGTCCACCCGGTGTCGTTTCCGGGTTACCGAACATGACGCCGATCTTTTCCCGGATCTGATTGATGAAAATCACCGCTGTATTGGAGCGATGAACGGTTCCGGTGAGTTTCCGCAAAGCCTGAGACATGAGCCGGGCCTGGAGCCCCACATGGCTGTCGCCCATTTCACCGTCCAGTTCGGCTTTGGGCACCAGGGCGGCAACGGAATCGATCACGATCACGTCCAGCGCCCCGCTGCGAACCAGTGTTTCGGTGATCTCCAGCGCCTGTTCGCCCGAATCCGGTTGGGAGACCAGTAATTCATCCGTGTTGACCCCCAGTTTGGCGGCATAGATGGGATCCAGGGCGTGTTCAGCGTCGATGAAGGCGGCATACCCGCCGGATTTCTGCGCTTCGGCCACCACGTGCAAGGCCAAGGTCGTTTTCCCGGAAGACTCCGGACCGTAGATCTCGATGATCCTGCCCCGGGGGATTCCTCCCACGCCCAGCGCCGCGTCCAGGGATAAACTTCCGGTGGAAATCACATTGCCCGTCCAGGATGGGGTATCGCTTCCCAGTCGCATGATGGAACCCTTGCCAAATTGGCGGTCCACCTGGCTGATGGCCAATTCCAGGGCTTTGGCTTTTTTATCATCTGTTGCCATAACCAAATCTCCTTATGGTTGTAACGTAAAGGTATGTAAACTACTGTAGACCGGACCATCCGGAAAGAGTTCACTGGACATCAATTCCACCCGATACAGCTGAAAAGGCAACGGCTCATAGTCGGTCCTGAGAAATTCCCCAATGTCCGGCGTCCATTTAGGCGGATATTTGATGCGGGCCAGAGTCACATGAGGCTGGTACTCCTCTTCTTCCGGGGGGAAACCCAGCGGCTCCAACGCCCGATCGACGGACTGAGCCAGGGCCTGGATTCGGTCACGGTTTTCCGTGACGCCCAGCCACAGAACCCGGGGACGCTCCGGTTTCGGAAAACATCCCGTTCCGGCCAATCGGGACTCAAATGCCTGCGTACTTTCCAGCACGGACCGGAGAGCGGCAATGATGTCCGGAATCGTTTCCCGGGGTGTATGACCCAGAAATTTCAGGGTCAAATGAATCTGTCCCGGTTTGACCCAGCGCAGGTTCCCCTTTTTCAGAGTCAGGGTGGACTTCAACATGCGTTGCAGGTCCACTACCCGGCCCGGCAGTTTTACCGCCAAAAAAGTACGTAACAGTCTATCCCCTGTCATGGAGCCATTTCCTGATCATGTTCAGAGCAGCCTGGGTGCTCACCAGTTTATTGGTTTCCCGGTCAAAGGAAAATTCGAATCGTTTGGCAATGGTGCCGGCCGTTACGGCCAGTCCGATGTAGACCAGACCAACCGGTTTTTCCGGCGTGCCGCCACCCGGTCCGGCGATGCCGGTAATTCCGATTCCCAGATCGGCACCGGTTCGGGCACGAATGCCTTCCGCCATTTCCCGGGCCGTAGGTTCACTGACAGCTCCGTGCACCTCCAGCGTCTCGTGCCGGACACCGAGTAACTCTTCCTTCAGCTGGTTGCTGTAAGTCACCATTCCACCCAGAAAATAAGCGGAGCTGCCGGGCGAATTGGTGATGCGGTGGCTCAACAGTCCACCGGTGCAGGATTCGGCCACTGCCAGGGTCAGCCCCAGGGACTGCAATTGCCGGCCCAGGACGGTTTCCAGGCGATCTTCCCCGGTGCCATAGACATAGCGCTCGATCGTGGGCCAGATGCGGTGTTCCACCGCCTCCACGTGAGCTTGGGTGGGTCCGGTCAGGCGCAGATCTACACCTATCATTTGGGGTAAAAACGCCACTTCCACCTGGTCGCCGGCCACGTGTAAATCCTGCGCCAATTTTTCCGCCAGGGCTGATTCCGGTATCCCGGTGGTACGCAGCGTTTTGACGAAAAACGTCTGTCGGGAATGGGACTGGATCCAGGGAAGGACCGTTTGGGTCATCATGGCTTTCATTTCCCGGGGGACTCCTGGCAGACAAAAATAATGGCAGGATTCCCGTTCATAATGCAAACCCCGGGCGGTACCGACCGCATTGGGAATCGTTTCGCCGCTCCTGGGTCGCAACGCCTGATCTTTGTTGATGGCCGGGATGTTCCGGCCCATACGGCCAAATCGGGATTCCAATTCCTGCCAATAGACTTTGTCAAATATGGGTTCATCCTGGAAATAGCGGTAAAAGGCGGTGGCGGTTACATCGTCGTGGGTGGGACCGAGACCACCGGTGGTGATAACCGCATCCGCCAGTTGAGAGGCTTCGCCCAGGGCCGTTAATATGG
>RFIZ01000065.1 GCA_003695105.1 Fidelibacterota bacterium | reverse complement strand
GCCTTCGATTCCGGCCGTGGCGATTTTGGCCATGTGAGAATGCTCAGAAGCCGGATCCAGCCAGCCATCCGGGTGCATCTCCGGTTCGCCCGTTTGGGTACAGGCGAACACCAGCAAAGCCAGGCCGAAGATCAGGATTCGTTTCATGTTGGTTCACTCCTCATGGCAACGCAAACAGGTGGCATCCCGGTCCGGACGGTGACAGGCCTGGCAAATCTCCGGTGAATCCAGGGCGGCTTCTCCATGGCGGCCTCCGTCACCGTCGATCAGGTTGACCCAGGACGGTGTGCTATGATCCAGGGGCATGATCAATCGCTGGCGATGGCAGGTCACACAGGTGGCTTCCACATCATGACAGGTGCCACAATCCGTAACGCCCGTGCGGGCCTCGAATCCGTGGCGTTGAATGTAATCCCCCGGGTGCACGTGCGGTTCGAATGGCTGGTATTGGTGACACCGGTCGCAATCATCGGGTAGATGACAGACCTGGCACCGCCTTTGGGTAGACAAACTCATTCCCAGACCATGACTCCCGCTCCAGTCCGGTGTGTGGAACCCGGGCTTTTGCCGTCGATGACAGGTACGGCAATCCGAGAGCCTCCAGGTCTGACCCGGCCCGGATCCGTCATCTTCCAGGATGTAGTCATGACAGGTGGCACACGCCAGTCCCTGTCCCAGATGCAACTGATGGGAAAAATCCTGTTCGTAGGGCGGACGGCTGTCCACCAGCGGACGGGGATCCTCCGGATGGGTATGGCAGAGATTGCAATCTTCTTCCACATCGTGACAATCGGCGCAGGTTTCCATCGCAGGCAGCAGAGACTGATCCCACACCGACCTGGATTCGGAGGCGTCGGGATGGCAGGTTTCGCATTCAATCTCCGCGTCCTGCACATGAAGATCATGGGGGAAGGGAATCCGGTCGGGTTCCTGGCCCAGGATCAGGGACCCTGCAATCAAACAACCGATGCTATAGCGCCACATGCAATGTCACTCCTCCCCTCCCATCACTGATATAATAGGGATTTTGGGCCCATTGGCCAAAGATCACGAGAGCGATTCCCGGAGCCACCGACCACCGCAATTGCTCCCGCACCAGCGAAGAGGGACTGGGAGCCGTCAGATGGCCATAGGCGAAGGCATGCCAGGAAGCGGTCAATTCTGAGGACAGGTGTTTCCCAAGGGATCGGTGGTACCCGAGAGAAGTGCCCACCAATCGGGACAGATCCCGCCGGCCTGCAACCAGGCTCAATTGAAGGCTGCGCCAGGCGACGGTGCCGGTCCAGGACCAGGTCACGTCATGCTGGAATCGGTAGGACACCTCCTGCCAAATCCGGGCCTGGTCACGTTCACGTCCACATCCCAGGAACACAGTAGGGGCACTCCGTATCGGGTCCCGGACCCAGGACCAGACTTCTCCCCCAACGCTGCGTTTTTGTCGGAATCCGAAAGCAATGTCTCGGTTTCCAATCCGGCGGGACACCCGGGTGCGGAGGTGATGAAGCCGGGAGCCGGTCAAATCGACGCTTACGGCCTGGGCCCACCGCCAGCCCAGAACCCTTCCGTGGAAGGAGAGTCCCGTAAAGGTTCGGGACTCGTGTCCGAAAGATTTCTGCCAGGTGGAAACCTCCAGGTTACGGCCCCAGTTTCCTTTGGACCAGGTCAGGGACCACTCCGGCAGATCCTGAAAGGCCGTGTCGCTGAAATCGGTCACCGCCTTTACGCCGGCCAGCAATCGGACAGAACCCCATTTCCGGGTGGACAGAATCAGCTCCCCTCCGTCTATCCGCAGATTTTGTAACGCATCCCATTGCGCCAGTCGTCCCAGGCGTATTTTCACCGCTCCGCTTCTCTGCTGCCAGTACAACTGGTGCACCCGGAAGGCATTTTGCCAGTAGGGATTTTCCGAACCGTATTCCAGGGAAGTAAACCATTCTCCCCTGCTGCCGACCGGTTGCCGGATCACCACCAGATTCCGCCAGGCTGTCGTGGTTTCCGTCTCCACTAGATGCAGCCGGGGCGTCAGCACAGTGGTGTACACTTGAATTGACGGGGGTGATCCGTCCGCCGGTCCCGCCACCAGCCACAGACCGGCGACCAGCCCCACTAGATTCGGCCACATTCTGTAATCCCGGAGTTTAGAAACTTTCATGGCAGGTGGCTCCGCAAATAGCATTTTCTACGACGACCGAATCATTGGCCGTTTCTTCCGCGCCGTAGTTCTCCTGGAGGAACGTCCGTGTCAGGTACAGGTCCCGGTTCACGGGATCCGCAAAACTGAAATTGGCATGATAATGACAGCGATCCGAACAGGCGCCCCCGCCGGTGGTGTCGGTGCGGGCCGTCCAGCGCCGGATCGTATGGGGACTGGTATGATTCCAGGTGGGTCGGCTGTCAAACTGGTCCAGCGTGGACAGTCCCCAGGGAGCGAAGGTTTCCGGAGTCACCGGAATATGGCGCAAAAGTGTCCACTTCACCATGGGTCTCTGACCAGGATCGGGATTGAGGCCGATTTTCAGGGTGGTGTCGACCACGGAATAAGCCGGATCGGTCACCCATTCACCGGAAGCATGACAACCGGAGCAACTGGTATACGGCTGGGCGTGACACACCTGGCAGTCCAAGGAACGCGGGTAGGACGATCCGTCGGGCCAGTGAGTTTCATGGTACACATTGGCCGAATCCGCATCGGTGTGACAATCCACGCATTGCGGGAGTCCTGCCCACGCATAGAAAGAGTTCGCCGATGACGCGTCGGCATGAAAATCTTCCGTGTGACAGTCCAGACAATCCATTCCCTGTTGGTGGTGAACATCCGCTTCATTGCCATCCAGAGCGCCGGTCAATTCCCGGGTAATGCGTTCTTCATGACACACCTGACAGGTATTCTCCGGGTCCGGCCTGTCAAACCGATGGGAATTCAATAACCCGCCGCCGGCCACCGTGGGACGACTCAAATGACACTGACCGCAGGTGGCGTGACAGGTGGAACATTCCCGGTCATAACCGTCGGTCAGGGGCGCGGGGCATTCCGCGAAATTTTCATGCGTCTTGTCGGCTCCCAGTTGTCGCTGCGCCAGTGCCGTTTGGATGCCCCAGGTTTGAAAATGGAAGCTGTTGAGATATGCGGCTACCTTCGTTTCATGACAGGGCGTACAGTGGGCTTCCGGGTCGGTGGACGGATCCCGCAGGAAGCCCTGACTGGTATCGTGTGCAGCCGTGGCATCTCCCGGTTCCACCCCGCCGTGGCAATCCCGGCAACCGATATCGCCGTGGGCCGGATCCAGGTCCCGGAAGGATGAGTTTCCCTCCAGATCGATGTAGACTTCCGGCCACCAGGACTCCACCTGCACTGAAACTTGATCCCCGGAATATCCGGCAGCCGGCACAGAGCGACTCTGATCCAATGACTGGAGTAAAGCGGCGTTGGTATGGCATCCTTCACAGGTACGGATTTCCGGGAGGACGGGGTTGGAAGGGTTGGGTGCACAGGCCTGCCAGAAAAAAAGAGTGGGCAGCAGATACAATAGCCGGCCGTGGACCGGAAACCGGCGTACCCGTCCGGAATCACTAGCCGGTAAAACAGCAGGAACATTCCCCCTTTTTCTCAGCAACTTATCCCCCGATAGAGTTAGATTGGAGTGAAAAACTAATTTAGAATAGAATCGATGTCAATAAAAAAGACCTTTTTATCCTTTTTTATCACCTTTCTGAACAATGAGGACGGGACAGGATACATGGTTGACAATCCCTTCATCGATGGAATCCATGAAATGCTCCCGAAAGGTCGTCATCCTCCGGTGTCCCAGGATCAGGAGGTCTCCTCGTTCGCAGAGAGATTTCAGGGCTTTGGGAATGGATTCGGACACGGGAAGTTGCACTTCAATCCGGGGGGCGAATTCTTCATGACCTGCCTCCCGGAACAGATTCCGGATGTCCTCTTCAGTGATTTTGAGACCGGGACTGTCCATCATCATCGATGGACTTCCGGCATGGGGATCATTGACATGGGCGACGATCAGGTGGGACCCGAAGGAATTGGCCAGGCGGACCGCTTCATCGATCACCCGGGTTTCATCCCCTTTCATGGAAAGGGCGGCAATCACGGTTTTGTAGGGCATGCTATCTCCCGTCAGTTGGATCTAAAATACGAAAAGAATCGATGGAGAAAGGAATCTTTTTTCCGGTAATACCGATCCAGATAATTCTCTTCATCCGGCGCCAGCCATTCCATGATTTCTCCCCATTCCAGATACCCGCCGACATTGCGGTCATCGATGAATACATCCACGTCGATTTTCCGGCTGGATCGCTCCGGGTCGAACTCTTCCTCCGGATGACTGCTGTTCACGGCATAGAATTCCAATCCCCGTTCCCGGCAAAATTCCACCGCCTCCTCCAGTTTTTTTCCGTGACGGACGGTCCAGAGGATGATGCGGAAATTTTTTTTCTGGAGCGTTTTCAGAGCTTCAATGGCGAACAGCTTTTCGCGACCGATATCCGGAAATTTATTTTCCACGATGGTTCCGTCGAAATCAACGGCTATGGTTCGGGGTCGTCGGGGCATGAAACCTGGTTCTCCTTTCTTCCAGTCCTGGCAACACCGGGAATCGTTTACGCCCGGGCAGGGGTTGACCGGCGCATGAGATAGGGGATGCGAATGATCGTTTTAATGGATTCATAATCCTCCGGCCGCGCCACCAGAATGACCTTATCCTTCGGTTTCAGGATGGTATCCCCGTTGGGGATAATGGGAATCCCGTCCCGGATCAGGACAATCAGGCGAATCTCCCGGTTGGCGAAATCGGTCTGTTTCAACGGTCGATTGACCAGTTCCGGTTTGTTCCGGACGAATCCGACATAAAAATATTGTTCCGTTTCCTGAAGCCGGATGGGCGTGCGCCATTTCAAAATATCCTGAAGAGAGAGACTGAAGGGCACCTCTCCCCGATAAAAGCGCAATTGATTGGATTTGAGCATATAGAGCGTCCGGGCGATATATTCATCCTGGTGGACCGGAGATTCACTCCGATCCTTCACCTGGGCTTCATACAGGGTGGGATAGACTTTATTAAAGGTCAGAGCCGACTGGACCAGATAACTCACGGCCACCGCCATCATGGTGGGTACGATCAACTGGTAGCCGCCGGTCATTTCCAGAGCCATCATGAGGGAAGCCACCGGTACGCGGGCGGCGCTGGCGAACAGGGCCGCCATCCCCACCACACCGAAAACCTGGATATTCAATCCCAGGCCGGGGAACAACTGGTTCAGGACCGTCGCCAGGGCGATGCCGGTCATGGTTCCCACGTACAGGCTGGGGGCGAACACACCTCCCGATCCTCCGGAACCGATCGTCAGGGACATGGCCACCGCTTTGGCGACAATCAGGATGACCAGGGTACCCAGACCCCAATGCCCGTTCAGGGCCATTTGCATCCACCCGTACCCGCCCCCCAGCACCTGGGGAAGAAACAGGGCCAGGATTCCCAGTAACGCTCCGCCGAGGGCCGGTCGGAGATTTTGCGGCAGAGAAAGCCCGGAGAACCAGTCCCGGATCCGGTAAAACACCGTGGGGAAGACGGATCCCAGCAGACCGGTAATCAGTCCCAGCGCCGTAAACCAGATCAGATTCCGCGGGTCGTGGAACAACAAGTCGGAATCGATATGAAAAATGGGCTTCCAGCCCAGAAACATGCCATTCAGAGCGTAGGCGGTTACGGAAGCGATAATGGTATAGATCAACATCCGGGCTTCGAATTCCATGGTGGAATAGAGGATTTCGACGGCAAAGATGGCGGTGCCGAAAGGAGAGCGGAACATGGCGCTCAATCCGGCGGCCATTCCCGCCAGGATAATCATACGGCGATCGCGATCCGACAATCGGAAAAATCCTGCCAGGATACTGCCTACACCGGCCGTAATCTGGGCGGTGGGTCCTTCCCGGCCGGCGGAGCCACCCGAACCGATGGTGATCGCGGCGGAAATCATTTTTACAAAGGGCACCCGGGCCCGAATCCGACCGCCCTGATTGTGGTAGGCATTCACCACCGCATCCGTCCCGTGTCCTTCGGTTTCCGGGGCGAACTGGTACACCACCCAGCCGGAGATCAACGCCCCCAGGATCACGGAAACCGGAATGAGCCAACGCCCGTAATCCCCGTACACCAGGGGCGAAACGGCTCCGGCCTCGCCAATATCCGGGATCTCGACATGGGCCAGAAAATTCAGGAACAGGAAATTCATGAAATCGGTGAGGTAGGTAAACGACAGGGACGCCACCGCTCCGATGATGCCCACCAAAATGCTGAACCCGACCATACGGGTATCATGCAGTTCCAAGATTTTGGAGAACAGGCGGTTGATCGTCGGATGTGTTTCCATTTTTTCCATAAAATGTAGACGGCAAATTTACATAGAAATTTTCCGATCGGGATATGGCTTTTCCACCGGGGTCCGCCGAAGCGGGTCTCAGTCGTCTTTACATAAACGGATTCCCGTAAACTGGAAGCGGGTTTCGGGATGCCAGAAATTCCGGTAGCTGAGCCGGATATGGGAACGGGGCGTGGCGCAGGATCCGCCCCGGAGGACGCGGACAGTATTCATGAATTTGGAATTGTATTCCGCCAGGGCTCCCTGGTAAGGACGATACCCGGGATAGGGCTCAAAATGGCTGGCGGTCCATTCCCAACAGG
>RFIZ01000004.1 GCA_003695105.1 Fidelibacterota bacterium | reverse complement strand
GGTATAGGTCGCGCCGACTTTGGCCACCGATCCGACAATGATTTCCTGCACGCCCAACAGGGTACCGATTTCCACCGCGCATTCTTCTTCGGTACAAAACGCTTCTTGCAAGCCCTGCTCCGCCAATACATCCTTGATCCGGGCGCGGTCCAAAAAAATGCGGGAAGTGTCCAGACGCTGCATTTCCGTCCGGAAGCGCTCCGTCAGGGCCTGGGCATCGCCGGCCGGAAGGTTGATGGCGTCGAAATCCAGAATGGCCGTGGCGGTCCGGCCGAAAAGGAAGCCCCCGCTCAGGATACACAGGAGAGTGATCGTCGCATATCGTTTGATCATGGGAGGGTAATTTACCCGTTTTCCCGGGAAATTCCAGCTGCGGATTCCGTCGGAACTGGGTTGCTGGACATTCCGGATTCAGGGTACTTTCCGGAAATTATTGGGGAGAAAGATGTCAGAAAAAAGGTTACCGGAAATCACGGTCAAAGCGGTAGTGCTGGGAGTCCTCCTGTCTATAATTCTGGCCGGTGCCAACGCGTACCTGGGCCTGTTTGCCGGCATGACGGTATCGGCTTCCATACCGGCAGCGGTGATCTCCATGGGCGTGCTCCGGTTATTCAGCCGGGCCAACATTCTGGAAAACAACATCGTGCAGACGGCGGCGTCCGCCGGTGAATCGCTGGCAGCCGGAGTGATCTTTACCCTGCCAGCGCTGGTCGTCATGGGATACTGGGAATCCTTTGACTACTGGGAAACCACCATCATTGCCGGACTGGGCGGGCTCCTGGGCGTCTTGTTCACCATTCCCCTTCGCCGCGCCCTGATCGTCCGGGAAAAACTCCAATTCCCGGAAGGGATTGCCACGGCGGAAGTATTGAAATCCGGCGATAAAGGAGAAGGCGTCAAATATATCGCTCAGGCCGGAGTGGTGGGCGCCCTGTTCAAGTTCGGAGAAACCGGCCTGCGGATCTGGACCGGCACCGCCGAATGGGCCACGCGGATCGGACATTCCATCTTCTACTTCGGGTCCAATCTTTCTCCCGCCCTGATCTCCGTGGGATACATCGTGGGAATCAACATTGCCGTGCTGGTCTTCCTGGGCGGTGCCCTGAACTGGCTGATCGCCATCCCCCTCTACGCCGCTTCCCACGCCTGGCCCGTGGTCGGGGGTCAGCCCCTCCCCCCTCTTGATTGGGCCGGGCAGATCTGGTCCCACCAGACCCGCTATCTGGGTGTGGGCGCCATGGTGGTGGGGGGACTCTGGGCGTTGATCAATCTACGCTCTTCCATTCTCTCCGGCATCCGTTCCAGTCTGGGGAATGTTTCCCAGGTGACGTCCGGAGAACCGGAGGAAATTCCCCGCACCGACCGGGATCTCTCCATGAAATGGGTGGGGATTTTGCTCCTGATTTCCATCCTTCCGATTTTCGGCGTGTATTACTACGTGATTCAGTCCGCCCTGCCCTCCTTCTTCATGGCGATTGTCATGATCATCGCCGGATTCCTGTTTTCGGCCGTGGCGGCCTACATGGCGGGGCTGGTGGGCAGTTCCAACAATCCCATCTCCGGAGTGACCATCGCAACCATCCTGTTTTCCGCCCTGGTCCTGCTGCTGATTGTGGGGAAACAGTCGCTCAGCGGTCCCGCAGCCGCCATTTTCATTGGAGCGGTGGTGGCCTGTGCCGCGGCCATCGGCGGCGACAATATGCAGGATCTCAAGGCCGGGTATCTGGTGGGCGCCACTCCCTACAAGCAGCAGATTATGCAATCGGTGGGCGTCCTGTCCGCCGCCATCTTTATCGCTCCGGTCCTGATCCTGATTGAAAAAGCGTACGGAATCGGTGTCGCCTCACCTGCGCATCCCCATCCCCTGGCGGCTCCCCAGGCCACCCTCATGTCCTCGGTGGCGGAAGGCGTGTTCCACCAGAACCTTCCCTGGGGAATCATTCTGATCGGCATGGCCGTGGCGGTCCTGGTAATCATTCTGGATCAAATTCAGGCCCGGCGGGGAGCGGCTTTCCGCCTGCCGGTTCTGGCGGTGGCGGTGGGGATCTACCTGCCTTTCGAACTGTCGGTACCGATTTTTATCGGTGGCATCATCGCCTGGCTGGTGGCCCGGGTTTTCCGCCGGTCCCACGATCAACTGACGGCCGAGGAACAGGACCGGGCCGTGAAAACCGCCGGCAACCGGGGACTCCTGTTCGCTTCCGGGCTCATCACCGGTGAAGCCCTGGTCGGCATCCTCATGGCCATTCCCATCGTCGTATCCGGGGATGCAAACGTATTGGCTGTCGTTGCCAAGCCCCTTGGTTCCTGGCCGGGAATCCTCCTCCTGATCGCCGTGGCCTGGTGGTTGCGGAATGTAGCCCGTCCACAGGAGGCGGACTGGAAAGGGACCACAGAATGAGTCTCTCAGCCGAACTGGTTCGGCGCCTGCCCAAAGTCGAACTTCATTGCCACCTGGATGGCAGCCTGCGACCGGAAAGTATGATCGACATCGCGCAAAAAGATCAGGTTGAGCTGCCTGCTTCCACGCCGGAAAAGTTGCGGAAATTACTGGCTATCGGAAAAAATCGCGGCTCCCTGGAAGAGTACATCCAGCGATTTGAGGTGACCCTCAGTGTCCTCCAGACACCGGAAGCCCTGGAACGGGTCGCCTACGAACTGATCGAAGACGTGGCCCGGGAGAATGTGCGCTATATCGAAATCCGCTACTCTCCGATTCTGCATACCCGGCGCGGGATGACGCCCGACGAATCCATCGATGCAGTGAAGCGAGGTCTGCGCCGGGGAAAGAAGGATTTCGGGGTCTATTCAGGAATCATTGTCTGCGGTATTCGCAACATTTCTCCGGAAGTGTCTCTGAAACTGGCGGATTTAACCCTCCGGTACAAAAACAACGGTGTGGTGGGATTCGATCTGGCGGGAGCGGAGGAAAATTTTCCGGCCAAACATCACCGGGAAGCGTTCTATCTCATCCTGAATAACAATATCAACGCCACCATCCACGCCGGAGAAGCCTTTGGCCCGGCCTCCATTCACCAGGCCCTGCACTATTGCGGCGCCCACCGCATCGGCCACGGCACCCGGCTCCGGGAAGATCCGGATTTGATGAACTACGTCAACGATCATCGGATTCCATTGGAGATCTGTCTCACCTCCAATTGGCACACCCGGTCCGTCCGGTCCCTGCGCTACCATCCCATGAAATACTATTACGAACAGGGCATCCGCGTCACCCTCAACACGGATAACCGCCTGATTTCCGATACGACCATGACCAAAGAATTTCTTCTGGCCCATGAGCTGTACGGCTTTGGCCTGAAAGATTTTCGGACAGTGACCATCAATGCGGCCAAGAGCGCCTTCCAGCCCCATCAGATCCGAAAAGTTATGACGCGCAAGATTGCCGATGAACTGGAAGCGGAATTTGGACTCCTGCCGGAATACATCGAACAGGATCAGGAATCAAACTGACCCCGGCCCCTCATTTCCGCTTGGCTCCTGAGGGGTGCGATTCCTCAGCGGGTCATGCCGGATCGGGATTACCGATCTCAGGATTGTGACATCGACTTCTGAATGGCCTGAGTCAATTCATGGAGGCGGAAGGGCTTCTGGAGGAACCCCACTTTCCCCGACTGAAAGAGGTCGGAGGCCTGGGTATCCTTGCTGTACCCGCTCATGAGTATACAGCGCACCTCCGGATTAATTTTTACCAGCCGGTGGTAGGTTTCGATGCCGTTCATCCCCGGCATCACCAGGTCAAAAATCACGAGATCGAACTGATAGGGGTGTTTCTCGTAAATCTCCACCGCCTTGACACCGTTTTCCGCCAGTTTGACCTGATACCCCAGCGCCTCCAGCTGCATCTTGATGACGTCCCGGATGTCTTCTTCGTCCTCCACTACCAGAATCGTTTCGGTTCCCTTTTCCGGCTGGGTGATCCGGGTTTCGGTTTTGGCCTCTTCCTCTGAAGCCGGCAGATACAGGTTGAATGTGGTCCCTTCGCCGGGAACACTGTAACACGTGATCTGTCCCTGGTGGGCCCGGACGATTCCATACACAACCGAAAGGCCCAGACCGGTGCCCTCTCCTTCACCCTTGGTCGTGAAAAACGGTTCGAAAATATGATCCAGGACATCCTCGGGAATACCCACGCCGGTGTCGGAGACGGAAATCTTGACGTACTTCCCGGGGGACAGGTTGCGGATCTCCTTCAGATACAATTGGTCCAGCACCACGTTTTGGGCTTCGATCCGGAGGGAACCGCCGTTGGGCATGGCGTCGCGGGCATTGATGAACAAATTGGTAAAAACCTGATCGATCTGATTCCGGTCCACTACGACATTCCAGAGATCATCGGCCAGGTTCAGGGAGATATGAATTTTCTTTTCGAAGATTTTTTCCGATACTTTCAGGGATTCCTCGATCAAATCCGGCACAGCCGCCGGTTGGGGAGAAAACTGGGTTTTGCGGGCGAAGCCCAGGAGCTGTTTGGTCAGAGAGCCGGCTCGTTCCGCTCCGCGAAGAATGGCCTCGATGGCCTTGCGTTCTTTGTCGCTGGACGCAGGAATAACCGAATCCAGGTATTCGGCGTATCCCATCATTCCCGCCAGGATATTGTTGAAATCGTGCGCCACTCCCCCGGCGATGCGCCCCATGGACTCCAGTTTTTGCGCCTGCCGCATGGCCGATTCAATCTCTTCCTTCTCCTGCTGGCGAATACGCCGTTCCAGTTCCACCGCCACCCGTACGCGTAAAATGCTGAGAATCGACTCAATCAACTGCGGGTTTTCCACTGTCCGGGTGTGCATGACACCCAGTACCCCCAGGGGATGCTGCTGGGAATCATCCAGTCGAACAGCCAGATAACATTCAATTTTATTCTTTACCAGGACGTCAAATCCTGAGAAAAGGCGACGCACATTGGACAAATAGCTGGCTTTTCCCTCTTCCAGCACCTGGCCGCAGGGATTCCCTTCCAGGGGGCAGGACAGGTTTTCCACGATCTGGTTGTGATGACTGACAGCAAGTGTAGCGACCCGCCCTTCCTCCCCGTGGTTCACGTCGGCCACGAAAGCAAAATCCACCTGTAACAACCGGGTCAGGAACAGAACCGTATTCAACAGGAAGGGTTCCCCTTCAGTAGCCAGACTGCCTTCAGCGATTTCGTGCAAGGTCGTCTGGATGAGTCGCTGTTCGGTGATATCCCGCATGATGTAAAGGTAATTTTCCAATCCATCCCGAAAGCGTATCCGTCCCACGATCATGGAGACGAACAGTTCTTTTCCGTCGCGGCCGGTCCGTGCCGTTTCCAGGCGGAGTCTTTCGTCGGCTCCAAGCGCCTCTTCAATGGCCTGTTTTTCCGGCTCCGGCCAGGGGCCCCAAATCTCCTCGATGGTTTTTCCATGTACCTCAGCGGACGGATAACCGAACAGGTGAGTAAATTCCCGGTTGACCTGGTGGATGGTATGGTTGGCATCGGTAAGGACGATGGCCTCCGGGGCACTGTCAAAGATCTCCGCCAGTTTGGTGCGCTCCGCCTCCAGACTTTGCGCCATCTTTTCCCGTTGTTCGCTCAGATGGAAGACATGAATGAAATTTCCCAGCACCGTGAGGAAAGGTTGGAGTCTTTCCACCTGCTGTTGGGAATACCCGTCCGGGCGGTTGGCCAGACCAATGAGTCCGACAATTTCATTCTCGACGACTACCGGCAAAGCCATGAACGTCTGAATGGGCGGATGTTTGACCGGCAACCCCTGACAGCGGCTGTCATTCGGCAGGTCATTGCTAATGACCGGTTTTTGTTCCCGGACACAGATGCCCAACAGTGAATCGGGGGCATAGGCCCGCATGCGCTCCAGGGAATAGTCCATCTGGAGGTCAGATGTGGCGGAAATGACATAGCGATGGAATTGCAGATCATCCTGCACGGTAAAATCCCGCTCTGTCAAAAAACCGATCTCCGATTCCACCAATTCCATCACATCACTCAGTAAGGCTTTCAAAATGGTGGTGTGGTCTTCATGGATAAAATAGCGGGATTGGGCCTCGTTCAACAGGCGCAGGATGCTCCGTTCTTCCCGGAGCTGTTCCTCCGTGGCCTGCCGTTTGGAAATCTCCTTTTCCAGAGCCGCATTGATCTTCCGCAATTCGCGGGTCCGTTGTTCCACCCGGTGATCCAGTTCTTCCGTGAGCTGGTTCAGTTCCTGGAACATGGTAATATTGTCCAGTTTGGACACCATGATTTCTGCCAATCGTTGCATCAATAAAGTCAGGGTAGAACTCTGGTCCTGGAGCGATTCGTCCCCCAGGAGCAGCAACAGGCCGTTGGGAATGGATCGGGCCTGAAACGGATGGAGCAGGATACTGGTGGGATGCATTTCGTTGAACACCTCCGGCCAGTCACGAATGCGGTTCCCGATCTCATCGGCTGGCAGGATCAGGCTGCTGGAGGCCATATCCAGGAAAACAGATGGATCCAGGGTACATTTCGTACCCGGCGGGACGTTGACGCGATCCATGCTGTAATATTTCTGGATTTCAACGGTGGTTCCCTGTACCTGACAGCAGGCGGAAAAGGGAATCTTTTTGAGGATACACAACCGTTCCAGGAGGCGGTCGATGACATCCTCCCGGGTATGGATCACACTAAAGTTTTCGGCAATGAGCCCGATCAGCAGGACATCCTCCGATCGTTCCGCAAGGGCGAAATTCTCTGCCTGCAAAACCTGGATCTGAGCTTCCAGGTCCTGAATTTTTTCCTGAATGCGATCAGGTGTCATGGTTCATCAACTCTCCAATTCCCTTCGCGATGATCTCCGGTTTTTCCAGGGGGAGAAAATGACCTCCATCGACAATACGGATCAACCGGGACTGGGGCCAGCAGTCGTGTAATCGATCGATGATCGTGGCGGTCAAATATACATCCGCATCACCACGAATGAGCAATGCCGGTTTGGTATATTCGGGAAGTCGGGGAGCGATGTCCATGAGTTCCTGGTTATCCAGGCACTGGGCAAAGTGTAAGAACGCTTTTCTGCCTTCCGCGGTCAACAGTGGTTGGCGGAATTTCTCCATCAGGTCATCCGTCAATAAATTGGAATCGAAAAAGCCGCGGCGAATGATAAACGTGTACAGGGAAGTATCCAGGGCTCCCATGAGCAACTGCCGGATCACCGGCGCCTGGAGCGATTTGATGGGCTGGACAGGCCAGTAATCGAATCCGATGGGGTTGATCAACGTCAGCGAACGAATACGCTCCGGGTGCAACACGGCCAGACGCTGCAAAATCCCCCCGCCGATATCGTGCCCCACCCAATGGACGGCGGGTACATCCAGGAGGTCCAGCAGTTCTATCATGGTGTCGGTATGCTGTCGGATCGAATAGGGATGTTCGATGGATAAAGTGGATTGTCCGCAACCGGGTAAATCGATAGCCAGGGCAGCATAATCCGTTAGTTCACTAAGAACCGGTTCCCATAAAAAGGAATAGGTGGTAATCCCG
>RFIZ01000064.1 GCA_003695105.1 Fidelibacterota bacterium | reverse complement strand
GGTAGGCGATTCTCGTTTCTTCGATGACAGCGGCAGTGGCGGAATTCAGGAAAATGCCGTTTTCATTCACAATGCCGTGGATTATTTGATGGGGGACAGCGAACTGGTGGCGCTTCGCTCCCGGGAGATCACCACCCGGCCGCTGGAGGAGCTGTCCGATGAAGCCAAAGCCCGCATCAAATGGATGAATATTCTGCTGCCGCCGCTCCTGATTATCGCCTTCGGGTTTTTCCGGTGGAAGAAAGAAGATAAACGTTCGGCAAAGATAGAGGAAATCTATGGGTAAGAATCTACGGAATTCTTTGATTGTTCTGGCGGTCCTGGTGCTGGCCTACCTGATCAATCTGGCCCGCCAGTCTCAGTACAAGTCGGCCACCGATCTGGCCTTTGAGGTGGATCCGGAGGAAGTTGTCCATATCCAGATTACCAATCCCAACGACACGCTGAATCTGATCAAAACCGACCAAACCTGGTCCATTCAGGAAGCGGATTCACTGGTGATTCGGCAGAACCGCATTGACGATTTCTTTGACAAGGTTCTGCAGGTTCGCAAGGAAACCCTGGTGTCCCGGAATCCGGACAAATGGGCTTTGTACTCGGTGGACGATTCGGCCGGCGTGCACGTCCGGGTCTTTGGCAAAGGGGAGGAGGAGCTGGGACACATCATTCTGGGGCGGGCCAAATCCGACTGGGCCCGGAACAACATCCGGGTGGCCGGTGAACAGGAGGTCTACCTCACGAATGAAAACATTTTGTATCGGGTGACACCCCGGCCGTCCTTCTGGGGTGAAAAACCCAAACCTCCCGCACCGCCGGACACGACCCAGGCCGCGCCGGATACCTCAGATCATTCATAAGGAGAAGCCGCGCCCTGCGGCTTTTCTCATGATTGGTTGGGGGGAATCGTCCTATATTTGCCGGTCTGATTTCCACCGTCCGGAAACGTGATGTTTTTTCTATGAAAAACCCGTTGCGCAACATAGCCTACCTGGAACCCGATCCGGAACGGAAGCAATACCGGTCTTTTTTTTCTCAACATGCGGTTCTGTTTCCCCTTCTGGCTTTTCTCCTGTTTCTGTTGATTACCGCCGGCATTTCCCGCTACCTGGAGAAGGAAAATGAAGCCAAACTCAAAGCCCGCCTGGTCCTGACAGCCAATCAGACCGCCCACAGACTGGAGGATTATCTCCGGATCCATTTCAATGTGATCCGGTTCCTGCGGGATCATATTGTCAACGATCCATTCCCTGCGCCAGAAGATTTCGCCGCGGAAGTGGAAGACATCATGGGCCAGTTTGCCGGATTTCAGGCTATCAACTATGTCAATGCCCAGGGGGTTATCGAGCAGGTCGTGCCCTACCGCCCCAATCTGCTGGCTTTGGGTAAGGATCTCCATACCCATCCCATGGCGGCACCCTATTTCAAGAAAGCCGAACAAACCCACCTGGACGTCTGTACCGATCAGGTTCGGTTGTACCAGGGAGGGAAAGGCTTTGCCACCTATTTTCCCATCATCCAGAACGGCCGGGTATCCGGGTACCTGAACGGCGTCTTTCGGATCGAACAGTTTCTGGGTCCCCTGTTCCTGAACCATACCACGCCGAATTACTATTTCTTTTTACAGGATGCCAAGGGCCAACTGGTCCTGGACAATTCAGACGACCACAGTTTACGCTACGATCCCCTTGCAGAGATTCGCAAAATTCCGTTTTTGGATCATGCCTGGACATTGACCGTCACCCCTAACCCGGTGCTGGTGAGTCAAACCCGGACCCGGGGCAGTCTGCTGGTTTTTTTTCTGGGAACGGCGGCTTCGGTAATTCTGAGTTGGCTCTACCGGATCACCCTGGTGCGACAGCGCAAACTCTACGCCACCATGGACACGATCCGGAAGGAGGAGGAAAACTACCGGGAACTGATTGATAATTCGCCCTTTGGAATGGGCGTCTTCCGGGACGGGAAATTCATTTATATCAATGATGCCGGTGTCCGGTTGGTGGGAGCGGCATCCGCCAAGCAATTTCTGAACACACCCCTGGAGGACATCGTCCATGTGGACGACCAGAAAGGGCTGGTCGATCAGGTGGGCGAACTGGTTCGCCATCCCCGGAAAACCCAACCGCTGGAAGTCAAGCTCGTTCGGCTGGATAACCAGGTGATCGATGTGGAGCTGGACGCGTCCCAGATATTGTTTGAAGGCGAACCGGCCACGCTGGTGGTGGCGCGGGACATCACCGACCGAAAACAGGCGGAACAGGCCCGGAAGGAAAGCGAGACCTGGTACCGCACACTGTTCGAATCGGCGACGGACGCCATTTTCATCATGAGCCGGGACCGGTTCATCGACTGCAATCAGCGCACCCTGGAGATGTTCGGCTGCCGGCGGGAAGATATCATCGAACAACCTCCCTGGAAATTTTCTCCGGTAATCCAATATGACCAGCGCCCCTCCAAAGAGGCGGCTTTGGAAAAGATCAACGCCGCCTATGCCGGGATTCCTCAGAGTTTCGAGTGGCTGCACTGCAAACTGGATGGCACTCTGTTCGATGCCCATGTCAATTTGAATCGGGTGGTCATTGCCGGTGATGAATACCTGCTGGCCACGGTCCGGGATATTTCCATGGAGAAACGGGTGGAAAAAGTCTCGGCCGTGACCTATCAAATTGCCGAAGCCACGGTCCTTACCTCCGATATTGACGCCCTGTACCAGATGATCCACGAAAAGTTGAGCCTGATTCTGGATACCACCAATATTTACATCGCCCTGGTGGACCTGGACCGGAAACAGGTGAGTTTCCCGTATTTTGTGGATCAATACGATACGCCCCCGGAAAGTATGCCGCTGAAACGGGGTCTCACCGATTACGTGTTATCCCTGGGACGTCCCTTGCTTGTACGTCAGCAGGAGCTGGCACGCCTGATCAGGGAAGGGACCATTGTCATGGAGGGAACCCGGCCGAAGGTCTGGCTGGGAGCTCCACTGGTAACGGAAAAGCGGAAGATCGGCGTGATTGCTCTGCAAAATTATGAGGACGAGACGGTTTATACCGAAGCGGATATGGAAATTCTGAACTTCGTGTCCGACCAAATCGCCATCGCCATCGATCGGAAACGGGCCGAGACCGATCGCCTGCGACAGCAAACCTATTTTCAGCAGTTGTTTAACAATTCACCCCAGGGAATCGTGATCCTGAATAAACAGGATGAGATTCTCAATATCAACAAAGGATTCGAAGACTTATTCCAGTATACGCGGGAGGAGCTGGTGGGGAAAAAACTGGCCTATCATATTGT
>RFIZ01000063.1 GCA_003695105.1 Fidelibacterota bacterium | reverse complement strand
TCCCACGGTGGCGTAATTCTTACTCACATCCACGTTTCCGATAGAATGGTATTGCACGTCGATGACACCGTCACCGGTGGCTGTCGGTTGTGAATCCTGCGTATACAGGATGATTTCAAAGGTTTCCGGTGTCATTTCATCGTAATTGTTCAGGGCCCGCGACCATTCGATGATGAACCGGCCCGCCGGGACGTCGTAACGGGTGAATACCCGGATACTGTCCGAGCCCACGACTTCCAGGTCATCCCAAAAAGCGGCTACCTGCGACCGGGGCCCCAGAGCCATGGGAATCGAGTAATTCCAGAAATAATCAATGCTACAGGGAAGGAATGAAATCCAGCCGTTGGAGGAAATCGTCACCTCGGTGCTGGTCTCACCAAAATACTGGAACGGAAATGGTAACGCCAGATCGATGTGGTCATCATCATCCAGAGGATGGTAATCGGCACCTCCGCCGCCGAAGGCAGGATCCAGTTCAATCCAGTCAAAGACCGGGTGTTGCTCAAACCCTGTATCCTGATCGTCGTACATCCAATAGCCGTAGGCGCAGTGTGCGACCGGCTCTTCGGAACTCGTGGCCGGAACGGAAAAATTAGCCGAGTGAGACCCAATGGTCAGGGTATCCTGCCGGAGCGTCCATTCATAAGAGAGGTCACTGCCGGGTGCCACCGACCCGGGCAGGATCGTTGTTCCGGGGAAGGTGATCGTCCCCTGACCGAATGGGGGAATGGAGAATGGATCCGACTGCAGTTGCCCGGTGATCCTCAAGGAATCCACCAGGGAGTGAAGTTCCAGGTAGACGTTGTCCAGGGACGCGCCGCCCTGGTTTTCGAAAGTGAATTGAGGATCATTGACCGGACCGGTCAAGGCAAAGGCCGGAGTGATGGTAAGCAAAAGCGGATGAACCGGGACCGTCAGACGGCCGGCGATATCTCCCGTCGTGGAATGGAACCGAATCACTACCGGCTGGCGGTTCCATCCGGTCGTGACCCGCACATCCCAGGGAGTGGTTGTGGTCAGGGTGTGCTGGGGTTCTAGTCCCGGATAAGAAGCTTCGCCGGAGAGAAGTTGTCCGCCCAGTACCTGGTCGATAATCAAGGTTCCGGCACTGACCGCCGTTTGACTGACATTCATGAGTCGCGGATAGACGGACAAGGTGCTGCCCGGATCGGGACTCCCCCCCAAACTATCTCCCATGAGAGCTAGCGTCTGCGCCAGAGTATCCGGGGTCAGCACCAGATGGCCTTGGATGAAATCGGGTCGGTTGGCGTAGAGATCCAATTGATTATACAGGCTGTCCAGCGTAAATGACGCTTTTCCCTGGGCATCGGTGAAGACTTTCTCCAACAGCTCATCATTGGCCATCAGGACGAGCAGTGCCTGCGGGACGGGAGCCCCGCCGCCGTCAACGACCGTCACGTCAATGAAATTATCCATCTGGTTCCAGCTGGGCTGCAGGAAAGAAAACTCTTTCGGAGTGCCCAGATAAACGGTAAGGCTGGGGTCACCCAGTACGTTGTAAACATTGAAATATTTCTCCTGGGCTTCGCCCGGTCCGTCTTCCTGGGGAAATTCCGTGAGCAATCCCAGTTGCCCTTCCAGCATGGCCGGTGCCAGTTCGGTAATCTGCCGATCCAACATGGCGTCATACATGTAGGCATTGATAATGTTATTGAACTTGGTGCTGGTGTGCAAGTCCGATGGACCGATGATAGCCACGGCTCCCCGGGGTGAACTGGGAGTACCCGCCCGCAACAAAGATTCCCCCAGGCAAGGATCCACATTGTTGGCGAAATCATTGGCGTTGCAGACAAAACTGGTAAACACCGGAGTCATCCAGCCGTTATTCAATCCGGCCACGTCGCCTACGTGGAACTCCGGATAATGCCAACCGTTGGCATCCCCCCAGCCCCGATAATTGACGAGGCCCACGCCGGCATCGATCGCAGCCTGAATGAGGGGTGCTCCCTGTTGAATGGGAGGATAAAACACAGTATCCACAGAGGAATAGCCGTTGAGTTCAAGTTCTTCTTTGACCCAGTACGACGTCCATTTGGGGGTCACCGGGATGGGAAGCGTGTTGCTGTAATTTCCGGCTACCACCAGAGCACGATTCAGCCAACCGTCGTCCGTCTGCAGCGGATCCCGGTGATAATGAATCGTCTTGTTGAGAATCGACACCAATTCACTGATGGAATCCACTGACAGGCGGCCCACAAAAACATCCGGAATCAGGTCATCCCCAACCAGGTGGGAGTACGTCTGATCCGAAACATCGTTTTCCGCTCCATAATAAAAGGAAGGTACGGCTCCGACACCATCCACGTCCCCCACCAGTAGCACATATTCCAGGAGTGGATTGTTACTCAGTTCGGTTTGAATTACCCCTTTGATCGCTTCCGCTGTGTAGCCGACCTGGGACAGTAGTCTTACCTGAACATCGAACCCCTGCGATTTCTTGAAAGCAACAAACTGGGTTAAATACGGGGCGTAGACATCCGGGGTGAAAATCAGGTAAGTGCCCCGCTGGACCCGAATCTGTCCGGCGTCCAGTCCATACGCCTCCCGGACCAGAGGCTGAAAACTGAGCGGAATCGGTTGCAACAGCGTTTCCTGGCGGGTTAGGCCCCGGAAATCTCCGCCTTCCAGCACCAGTGGGATGAACAGGAAAATCAAACCAAGAGATTTCAATTTTTCAGATAGAGACATTTTCGCATCAAACTTCGATTGGGTGTTGTCAGGGTTATGAAATAGACCCCGGAGCTCAGGGGACCGGAGGCCAAGGTAGATAAATTCAGCCGGACAGGATGTCTTCCCGGCGACAGGAAGCGATATACATCGGAATATAATTCCTGACCCAGTAGATTGTACAACCGGAGCGTCACTGTTCCGGCCGGTCCGTCCACTACAAAGGCAAGCATGCCGCCGGTGGGGTTGGGATAGAGTGCTGACATTCGAATCCTCGGTGGGGAGGTCCTGCTCCGGCCGGATTCCTCCAGACCTAAAAATGGATCGGTGCCCGTCATCAGAGTCATGTCGGCAATGTTCCAGCCGCGGTAATTGACCGTTTCATCGCGGCTGAAAAGGAGATGAACACGTACCGAATCAAAGCCGGCTGAATCCCGCACCATCAGATAATCATCGTGATAGGTCCAGTTCTGCCCCTTCCATACCCGGCTTCCCAAAGGATGGCCGCCGGCATCTTCCAGGATCACTGCAATTGAATCCCGGTCCCATTCCAACTCATAGCGATGGTGAAGGATCAATGTCAGGGATTGGGCTCCGGCCACGGACCGGGCCCGGGAAATGATCTCGTATCGCGTACCGGTCGTGTCCTGATTGGGATACAACCAGGAACTTTGAGACAGTAAAGTATCAAAATGGGCCACCCAGGAACCGGACCAGGTAGTCCAGCTCGAAGGAGTGAAAAAAGTATAGGTATGCATGAAGTCCGGCGCATCGATAAACACGTTGACGGTGGTATCCCGCTGAAGATTGAGTTCCTCCTGCCAGGGTTTGGCCCCGGAATCCAGCACTGTCAGCGTCCACCGTCCTTCGGTCAGGGGAATTTCGGTACCGCCGAACGAGGTTTCGAAGGTATCCGCAGAGAATTCATTCTTCAGTATCACAGTGGGGAAGGCGGTAACCACGAACTCCGGGTCGGGCTGGAGTTCCAGATCGACAGTGTATTCCGGTAACGGTGTCAGATACACATCGAGGGTAGTGATGGCGGAATTGTTGGCGGTGACCAAAAATTGCTGAGGAGCGAATCCATCCTTCCGAAAGCGCACCTGGTAAGAACCGGCGGTCACAATCCGGCGGTAGCGACCAAATCCGTCCGTCGTTCTGGGCGTGAGTACCCCTCCCCGGTGTTCCAGCAGGTCCACTTCCACCCCTTCCAGTGGGACAGTCGGCTGGTCCGCCCGATAGACGATCCCGGTGATCTGAGCGGCATTCTCCTGATACCCGATCGCCCGATCCATGAGATAGTACAACGGAGGCTGGAGCCGCAGGGCCGTATCTTCGATCAACGCTGAGTCCGGCTGGAGGTTGGCTGTGCCGCATTCGATCAGATATTGGAAACAGCCGGTCTCTTTGTAAAACCAGTCGTGGGCTTTGCCATTCCGGGAAGTACTTACTTTGGACAGATACGTACCGGAACCGTTTTCCTTGATGATCCGGGATGCCAGTTCGTCTCCGATCGATTTCATGATGGGAAAGTCCGGCGATTCTTTGACCCCTCCCCAGCGCCAGGAGGTAAAGACTTTTTCCGAAAAATTACCGGAACGGGAACTGTGGAAAATAATGGAGAAAACGAAATGTTTTTCCAGAGCCAGGTCCCGTAGCGCCCGGGTCTCGGATTCAGAGAAGGGCGCCGGACCCCGGTAGTAGTCGTAGTGGGCTCCATAGGAGCTTCCGTCCAGTTCCAAGAATCCGTCGCCAAATATCCAGTTGAAATCGAAATTACGGTTGAGGTCCACCCCGTCCACGTCATTTCCGATGGCCGGATCGTAATCGAAAATCCCATTGGGCCAGGGCCCGTCGGGACTGAAATCATGTTTATTCTTCCGATAGCTGTAGTCCAGCCCGTCATAGACCACATTCAAACCTTCCGGATTGGCCGTGGGTACGATCCAGATTTCCAGGTTTTGCCGAAGAATGGCGGCATGCATGACCTGGGACGGTTCCGGGTTCAACAGGTCTTCCAGCAGTTTGAGAACAGCTTCAACCCCCAAAATTTCCTCTGCATGGACCTGTCCCACAAACAATACCCGGGGTTCATCCTCCTCCTGCTGAACCTGATCGGAAATGACTGCGGCTACCAGCGGCAGATTATCCTGCTGTGAGTAGCCGATGGTATCCACCCGGAAAATATCCTGATACTCCGGGACCGATTCCAACGAATCCAGTTCGGCATATATTTCCTGGAGGGTATGGTAGCGCGGATCCAGACCGTTTTGCCCCCACAGGAGGCTTCCCAGGAGGCAGATGCTGGGAATGAGATACTTCACCTTATTTCAGGTAGGTCAGTTTCCCGCTGTACCGGGTGCCGCCATAATCCACTTCCAGGATATACACGCCACTGGGTACCGGCTCACCGGTGACCGTCTTTCCTTCCCATCGCAGAACCTGATTCCCAACAGTTTGAGGCAGGACCAGTGATGAATACACCGTCTCCCCCCGCAGGTTGATGATCGCCAGGCGAAGGGGTTGCAGTGAAGGGATGTCCACCGGAATGGCGACGGCGCCATTGAACGGATTGGGGTAGGCAGGCTTCAACCGGAAACTCCCAGGGAGAGGCGTGGAGTTCCGGGATTCAAGCAAGTCCGTCCGTTGCAAAACTGTGCCGTACAAATTCACCAAATCCGCTTTGCCTGAACTTCGTAAATCCTGCCATATCAACAAATATTCATCATGATTCAAGCGATGAATTTGAGGATTCTTCTGATCGTGATATTCCTGTATCACCGGTATACCGCTGCTGGGGAAAAGCAAATGGTCGGAAAATCCATTCAGATAGACATCCATACCGCCGGTGAGGACCGGATCCTCTGCCATGCTGCCACGTTCGTCTTCCCAGACGATCCCGTAGCCAAATTCATCCAGGGCCGCCACATAGGGCCGTAGCTGATATTGTTCGGCGTCACAAATCACCTGATTTGAATCCAATAAGCCAAATCCCTGTACATCGATCAACTGCCCGTACAGATTGAAATCCAGCCCGTCCCGGAAATCTTCCCAGACGACCAGGGCGGTTCCCATGGTTTGGTTGACGGCCAGGGAAGGGTTTGTCTGATCGTTGGGAGCCGTAGTCAGGGCCATTCCCTGACTGGCAAGGAGTGGATTTCCATCCCAATCAAAGATTTGTCCATACACGTCCCGGGCCTGATCACGTGTCTCTTCCCAAACGACCAACACTCCGGTACCGGGCAGGTCCTTCCCCCGCAGGGCATCGGGATTTCCGGTAGGACCGGCCACCGAGAGTCCGGTGGGTGGCCAGCCAAAGACAACCTGACCGGCGGTAGTCACCCGCACGGCTTTCAAAACACCGGCCCCCCAGGTGTCTTCTTTCCAAAAGACCAGGAGATCCCCTTCCGGTGTCACCGTGGCCCATTCCACATACTCGTCGACGAAATAGGATTCTGCCAGCGGATAGCCGTCTACCGGGCCCAGGCGCTGTCCATCGGCTGAAAACACCTGAAAATATATATCGAAATCGATCGCATTGCGGATTTCGGACCAGAAGACGACCACACCATTATCCAGAGGAATCAGAAAGGGGCGGCGCTGATCGGCTGTCGTTTCATGAATCAATACACCGTCCCGGTTCCAGAGACTATCCAGCTGGGCGGAGACTTTGGTCAGTCGGATCAACTTTGTCCCGGTGGAAGCATCGAAGGTGGCGAGGTACAGTCCGTCATTCCCCAGGACGGAGATTG
>RFIZ01000062.1 GCA_003695105.1 Fidelibacterota bacterium | reverse complement strand
GGCCACAAATTTTCCGGCCGGACATACTTCCCGCGCCAGGCGGACTCCGCCGGTCACCAGATCGGAAAGGCGGTCGTCCAGCCCATGTAGACGCAGCCGGGCGGCATTGGCTCCGAAGGTGTTGGTCTCGATCCAGTCGGCTCCCGCCGTCAAATAGTCCCGGTGCACCGCCTGGACCGTTTCGGGCTCCTGCAGATTCAGCTCCTCCAGGCAGGAGGTGTGTCCTCGTTGGCGGGCCTCCAGTTCCGTACCCAGGGCTCCATCGCCCACCAGCAGATGCTTGCCCCAGACGTCCCGGAACGTCATCGTCCCCCGCCAAATTCGAAGGCCGCTTCCAGCAGGGCCCGGTAATTGTCCAGGGGAACATACTCGGGAATGCTGTTGCCGCTACCCAAACAGTAACCCGGTTCTCCTCCCATCCACTCGATATTTCTACGTACCTGCTCCCGTACCGTTGTCGGGGTGCCCCGGGTCAGCACGTCCCCCACATCCACGTTGCCAATCAGCGCCAATCCCGGACTTGCCCGCCGCCTGACCTCCCGGATATCCATGGCCTTGGGTTCGATCGGATGGAGAGCGGAGATTCCCGCCGCCTGCAGGCGGTCCAACACGTCGAAGAGGACCCCATCCGAATGATAGATCAAGGGTTTTCCCGCAGCTCGGGCCAGGGCGCCGATTTGATCCAGCCAGGGAAAGAATACCTGTTCCAGAACCTCCGGGGACATGAGCAGGCCCGTGTTGAAGGCAATATCGTCGCTGTACCACAGAATATCCACCGCCTCATCCTGGGCGAACCGTTCAAACATGCTCAGGATGGTCCTTCCGACCCGATCATTGATGGCCCGGACCAAATCCGGATTCTCAAAGAGGGCAAAGGAAAAATTTTCCAGACCCATCAGTTCCCAGGTGAGGGTGAAAATATCTCCGTATTGGCCCACCACTCCCAGACCTTCCGGAAGGACGTCACGGACCGCATCCAGCCGGCGATAGGACACGTCTTCGGGTGTCGGAAAGGGATAGGATTCAAACGCGTCCCAGCTTGTGATCAGTCCCGCTTCCTCGGTGGCCCATTCCCGTTGCGAATCATCGCCCAGAGCTGTAAGTCTGCCACCGATTTGGTATTTCACTTCGGGCTGGATTTTGACATAATCATAACCGGCCTGCGTCCAAAATTCGATTTCGTCCGCCAGCGTGCGGATCGCTTTCCCTAGAAACAGTGATTTGATCTGGGGGGCAATCCCCAGTTCTGCCACGGGGATGTAGGCTGCCGGTTCACAGCGCAGGGTCTTCAGCAGCACGTCAATGTTGGGACGCAGAGTCATCATTCACCGGAAAATGTTGCCGCAAAACTACGCGTACCGGATGACCCCGGGCACCATTTCTTTATTTCCACCGGAAGTCGATTGTAAACTTGAACACCTTTTCAACACCGGATGGAAACTTTACTGAACATATCCCGGGCCGTCCAAAGCGGCGATGATGCAGAAACGGTACGACTGACCCATGCCGGACTGGCTCGTGGTCTGACCGCGCTGGAGCTGTTGGAACAAGGATTGATCCCGGGAATGATGGAAGTGGGAAACCAGTTCAAAGCAGGGCGAATCTTCATCCCGGAAGTCCTGCGCAGCGCCCGGGCCATGAACCGGGCTCTGGAGATTCTGGATCCCATTCTCAGCGGAACCACCGACCACATCAAGGGCCTCGTCCTGCTGGGAACGGTTCAGGGGGATATGCACACCATCGGGAAATCTCTGGCGGCGATCATGTTTCGCAGCGCCGGATTCGTCGTCCGGGATCTGGGTGTCAACGTGCCCGCCCGGGCTTTTCGGGATGCTCTCAGTCAGGAAGGGGCCGTCGGCGTCGGATTATCGGCCATGCTCACCACCACAATGCTGAACATGCAACCCGTCGTTGACATGGTAAAAACCGAATTTCCCGGTGTTCCCATCGTTATCGGCGGCGCCCCTACCTCTGAAGAATTTGCCCGGTCCATCGGCGCCGACTACTGGGCAAAATCCGCTATGGACGGAGTGGAAAAAATTCTTCAGCATCTGGAAACAACCACCTAAAGAAAATGAGTGTGAATTCTCAGGTACTATCTTACCCGATAAGTGTTACCCATGTTCTGACACTATAGGGTTACCTACGTATTGAATTCACAGCCCGGATTCCCTGACCTTCGAATTTCGACCTTGGACCTTCGACCCTCTCGTCACTCGTCACTTGTCACTATTTAACCGCAGAGAACGCAGAGATTTAATATTGAACATTGAAGATTGAATATTTGGGACACTGGCCGGAGCTTGCGGGAAAAGCCAATACCGAACTTGGACCTTCGACCTGCGACCCTCTTGTCACTTGTCACATATTTAACCGCAGAGAACGCAGAGAAACGCAGAGGAAATGGATTTAATATTGAACATTTGCGCCACTGCCCGGAGCTTAATTCATTTCTAATGAATGAAGCAGACTAATAAATTTCCAGCGTTTTAAAGATGATAAATTGTGCTTTGATCACAGCATCAATCGGGATTGTAGTATCGAAGGATCCTGTTGTTTCCGCAATCAGAATAATTTTCATTTCCGCGCTCACTTCGTCACTCACATTTGTATATTTGATATATTTGTGGTTAATGGTGTAACTGCCGGTGTTCAGGTTTCCCGACCGGGAGAGGTCCAGATCGACCGGCTTTTCGACGAAGAAAGGAATCCCGGCCTGCACCGCCAACCACTCCGGCCCGTGCGCGAAGGGTGGGAG
>RFIZ01000061.1 GCA_003695105.1 Fidelibacterota bacterium | reverse complement strand
TAACTCTGGAGACGAACTCCCCCCTGTAGATGCCTCCAGGACCGGTCGGGGGTATGGAGTGTAACCCCTGCAGGAAGAGGCAGGTCCGTGGGAGTGAAAGCAGGAATCAGGACCGTCTGCAGCGACATTTGGGACCAATAATAGGTGGCATTCAACGCCAGCACCGGTACCCGGTAATCCTCCACCTCACTGGACAGATGCAAAAAATCCCAGGGATTGATCACATCGGTGGGATTGACCCAGTCCGCGGCCCCCCAGAAAATGAATTGTCTTCCCAGCCGCAATTCGGCCCGGTCGAAATGAAAATCGATGTACATTTCCACGGGATCCAGCCGGAACGCATCCATGGCAGAATCGGGATTCCCTGCTTCCTGCTCGGCATTGAACATGGCAAAATAGCCGCTGAAACCGTTATCGCCTTCCACGCGAAACTGGGTGCGGGTTCCCAACCGGTGATGCAGCCGGTCATGGGGATTGGTGTAGTCATACAGCTTGACATAGCCTCCAAAGGAAGCCTGTCCCCACAGAAGGCTGCCGCTCAACAGCAAGGCAGACAGGGATTTCATCAACGACCCCGCTGTAAATAGCGAACGGTGAAAAAAGCGCCCGGGAGCGGCTGGTCCACTTTCACAGCGCTGAAGACCATACGGCTGGTATGGTTGATCTGAAGATCATGCATGACCAAATCGGAGGCGAAGTCGATGCCGTTGATGGTCAGTGTTTCCCGGATCTCCAACCGTTTCCACAAGGAGCCGCTCACATCGTAATAATCGCTGCGAACGGTATTCAACCGCTCCTTTTCGATCCAGCGGATGATTTTTCCATACCCCGTGTCTTTCCGGATCTGATCGTCAGCCGGCAGGGACTCAATCTTATAGCAGGTTTTCCCGTCGATCGTCTCCTCTCCCAAGAGCGTGTAGGTCCAGTCCTCCAGCTTGGGTTTGCCGATGTCGTAATAGGTGAAATCGCTGGACATGAAATTCCCGCCGCTGCCACTGGCGGCGATCTTTTTTACTCGTCGCAGGGCCGGCAGATAGAGGTAGCGTTCATCATCGCCCGAAGCGGTTTCGAGCGTCAGGAAGCCGGTGCCCTTCACATCGGCCGGAGATTGAAACCGCATCAACATGCGATTCAAACCGTTTTCATCGTCCGCAGAATAAAAGGCGATTTTGCGAACCCGTACCTCGCCCCGGTCGTTCTCCATGGTCAGGGTGAGATCGGATTGCATGGTCTCCCAGGATTTCTTGTTCAGGGCCTGGCGCATGATGTCATAGCCGGTGGACGGCTGGGCGCCGACCCAGGCCGTGAGCAGCAAGGCAGTAATGATTCGTCGCATGGTTTAATCCTTGATAGAGTCGGTTTTCAAAATCAGAGACCGGGGACGGTGAGTCAGGAATACCAGCGGAATGACAGTCAGAGCCCCGAAGGCGGAGGTCACCATCGTCAGCGTGATCAGCACACCCATTTCCATGATGGCCACGAACTGGGACAAACCGATGATGGCAAAACCGGCCGCCACCACAAAACTGTTGAAGGCAATGGCCAACCCGGAATCCTCCATCGTATCCGCCACCGCCTGTTCGTAGGAACCGGATTCCGTGAGTTTCCGCCGGTACCGGTAGACGAAATGGATGGCGTAATCGACACCCACCCCGATGGCGATACTCGATGTGATCATGGTTTCCAGGTTAACCTTGATCCCGGTGAGTCCCATCAGGGCGAAATTCAGAACCATGGCGAAAAACAGGGGAATGGTATTGAAAAATCCCACCACCGGTGATTTGAACATGAAGGTCGTCAGCAACCAGACCAGAAAGAGAGAAACCACGATACTGCTGATTTGACCAGACACGATCAAATCGTCCACCACCAGAATCAGTTTCGCCAGGCCCGTCACGGCCACATTCGCACCGGGGAAATGATTGCCGATGTAGGCTTCCAACTGCCGGTCGATGGCCCGCAAATCGGCCTGATCATCCGTATCCATCAAAAAAGTGATTTTGGCATGCCGGTAGTTGTAATCCACCAAATTCGCCATGTCATCCGGCTTGCCGGACATTTCATAGAGGGTCAGATACTGTGCCACCAGTTCCTGGCCGGACACCGTGTCCATGACCGTGACTTCTTTCCAGGTCCCGTTTTCTTCCACGTAATCCACCCCGGGCGTCACCACCACCGGGGGCGGAATGACATTGTATTCTTCCCGGTCCTCGTGCAGGACTTTATGGATTCGCTTGATGAAATCGGCGATCGACTGTACATCCCCCACGTGATCCTGCTGCAGAGCCAGGGTTTTCAAACCGTCCATGTCCGCCAGGATCCGGGGATTCTGAATATCGCCGTCGTGTTGTCCTTCCACCATCACCTGAAAAGAAGTGGTGCCGGCAAAATGTTCGTTGATCAATTGATTGGCCACCCGGACCGGATGATCCTCCGGGAAATTCCCGACGGAACTGAAGGAATGCTCCAGCCGGGTGAATCCCCAGACAAAGAGCAGGAGAACCACCCCCAGGAAAGGATAGAGCCAGGCTTTTTTCCCCACCAACCAGTTTCCCCAGGACCGCATGGCGGCGGATAACCGCTCATTGTGATTCTGTTGCATCAGTCTCCGGGGAACCGGCAACCAGGCCAGCCAGGCCGGTACGAAGGTTA
>RFIZ01000060.1 GCA_003695105.1 Fidelibacterota bacterium | reverse complement strand
GCCGCTTCCTCCAGTGTCACACCATTGACGTTGACCAACCCGATTCCGGGAATCAGGACATCTCCGGAAGGACCGACCGCCACCTCCCCGCTGAAATTCTCCGTGTAGACCAGGTCGTAGCCCAAAACATCTCCCGGACCCAGCAGGTAGGTCCGGGGATCGATCGGCTTATCCACCGGCACCGGTTGACGGGGTACCGTGGCGGTGGTGAAGGGTTTGATGGCTTCGGAAAATTGCATCAACGGCTGGGCAAAACTATAGGGATTGGTCGGTTCGGTCTGTGCGAAAACGAGGCCTCCCAGCAACAAGCCAAGTCCGATGAATCTAGTGAGCATGGAGACTCCGGTATTGTTTGCGGTAGTAGTCCTGATACGCACCCGATCGCAGGGGTTCCCACCAGGACCGGTGCTCCAAATACCACCGGACCGTCCGGCGCAGGCCGCTGGAAAAGGAATGGCGTGGCTGCCAGCCCAATTCGCGCCGGATCTTGGTGGCGTCGATGGCGTAGCGAAAATCATGTCCCGGCCGGTCGGTGACAAAGGTAATCAGATCCCGGTGAGAGCGCCGGTCGTCCCGGGGATGCAACTCGTCCAGGAGGTCACAGATGGTTTCCACCACGGCAAGGTTGGGAATCTCATTCTGGCCGCCAATATTGTAGGTTTCGCCCACCCTCCCCTGTTGAATGACGGTGTAGATTTCCGCGCACTGAGCTTCCACATAGAGCCAGTCCCGTACGTTTTCTCCTTTGCCATACACCGGGAGCGGTTTTTCTTCCAGACCATTGAGAATCATCAAGGGAATCAGTTTTTCCGGGAATTGGTAGGGTCCGTAATTGTTGGAACAATTGGTAATCAGGACCGGCAGCCCGAAGGTGCGGTGCCAGGCCCGGACCAGGTGATCGCTGGCGGCTTTGGAAGCCGAATAGGGAGAACTGGGATCATAGGGAGTGGTTTCCGTAAATGCTCCTTCTGTCCCCAGGGACCCGAATACTTCGTCCGTGGATACGTGATGGAACCGGAAGCCGGCCTGCTCTTGGGGCGGCAATTCCCGGTAATATTCCAGAGCTGATTGTAACAGCCGGTAGGTACCCAGAATGTTGGTATGAATGAAATCATCGGGACCGGAGATGGACCGATCTACATGACTTTCGGCGGCGAAATTCACTACCGCCCGGGGACGGAACCGGGCCCAGAGAGTAGCAAGCACCGTTGCATCGCCGATATCGCCCCGGACAAAATGGTAGCGAGAGGTTCCTTCCAGGTCCTGCAGACTGGCCGGATTCCCGGCATAGGTGAGTTTGTCCAGGTTGACTACCTGAACCGCATTGTCCCGTTCCAGGACGTACCGAATAAAATTGGAACCGATAAATCCGCAGCCACCGGTGACCAATAAAGTCTCAGTCATAGATGTCTCCATAAGCAAAGGGTCCGTCTGTATCCGGATCCAGTGTAGGCAGGGCTTCATCCTTGGCGGATACGACTGGATCCGTCACCGGCCAGGGGATCCGGAGCGTGGGGTCATTCCAGCGCACACCTCCCTCATCCTCCGGATGGTAGAATTCGGTGCATTTGTACTGAAACAGGGCTGTGGCACTCAGAACGACATAACCGTGGGCAAATCCCGGGGGAACATAAAGCAATTCCAGATTATCCTCCGATAATTCCACCCCGACCCAGCGGCGGAAAGTGGGCGAATGCCGGCGCAGGTCCACGGCCACATCCCAGACTTTTCCCACCGGGCAGGTTACCAATTTGCCCTGGGGAAATTGTCGCTGAAAGTGTAAACCGCGCAGCACGTTGCGGGTGGAAAGAACCTGATTATCCTGCACAAAAGTGTCCGGCAGACCGGCGGAGGCAAACTGGTGCCGTTGGAAGGATTCCAGAAAATACCCGCGCTCGTCCCGATGGATCACGGGTTGAATACGAATCACCTCCGGAATAGCCGTCGGGACAAATTTCACGGACGGATTCCCCGCCCCACGTTGTCATACGCAAATCCCAGCGCCGCCAATTCTTTCATGGACAGAATATTGCGGGTATCCAACAGCCGCGGGTGGCGCACCAGTTGCCGCATCTTTTGCAGGTCCATACCGCGGAATTCATTCCAGTCGGTGAGAATAACGACTGCATCGGTATCCCGGACGGCGTCCTCCCAGCGCTCACAATAAATCACCTGGGGGAAATGGCACCGCATGGACTCGTTGGCCACCGGGTCGTAGGCCCGGATCGTCGCCCCTTTCCGTTCCAGGAAACGGATCATTGGGATGGCGGCCGATTCCCGTACATCATCGGTCTGGGGTTTAAAGGCCAGCCCCAGAATCCCAATCGTTTTGCCCTGCAAGGTGTCACCCACCAGTTGTTCCAGTTTGGCGGCCATGCGTTGTTTTTGCCCTTCGTTGGCCTCTACCGCAGCCTCGATGGTCCGAAAAGGAAGACCGTGTGCGCGGGCAATTCCCAACAGTGCCCGGGTATCTTTCGGGAAACAGGAGCCGCCGAAGCCGGGTCCCGGGTGGAGAAACTTGGGACTGATACGGCCGTCGGATCCCATGGTTTTCGCCACCACGTGGACATCCGCCCCGACCGTTTCGCAGAGGTTGGCCATTTCATTGATATAACTGATTTTCAAAGCCAGAAATGCATTGCTGGCGTATTTGATGGTTTCAGCCGTTTCCACGTTGGTTTCCACCAACGGCGTTTCATTGATATACAGGGGGCGATAGACATCCCGCAGGACGGCATAGGCTTCCGGCGCACTGGCACCGACGACCACCCGATCGGGATGCATAAAATCCTTGACGGCGGATCCTTCCCGCAGAAATTCGGGATTGGAGACATAATAGAACGGGTGGTGGTCCGCGTTGAATTTTTCCAGGATGGTACAGATTTTTTTCCCGGTTCCGATGGGCACCGTACTTTTGGTGCAAATCGTTTTGACGCCATTCAGGTTTTTTCCGATGGTTTCCGCTACGGCGAAGACGGCCGTCAAATCGGCGTCGCCATTGTCTCCCTGGGGTGTCCCCACCGCGATAAAGATCACTTCCGACTGGCGGATGGCCGCCGGTACGTCATGGGTGAACAAAAGACGTCCCGCCGCCACGTTGCGATCCACGATTTCTTTCAGCCCGGGCTCGTAGATCGGAATCTCACCTTGCAACAGTCGTTCAATCTTGTCCGTATCGATGTCGGCACAAATCACCTGGTGACCAAAATCTGAAATTCCGGCACCGCTCACCAGCCCGACATATCCCGTACCCACTACGGCAACTCGTTTCATTTTTCCCTCGTTTTGACGTTAGCGTCTAGAATGGAATCTACGGCAGACCCAGGGTGCGGCGCAGGATCCATTCCACCACAAAAATTACAAATACAATCCCCCAAATCCACGGATGTTCCATATAATGCAGCTCGCTGAATTTTACTTCAGTCCGGGATCGGGGTTGCACCCAGGAGGCGGCCTGCTCATGCCGGACCCAGGGCACATAGCGCCCGCCCGTCTGTTGGGCCAGAGATTGCAACAGGCGGGAATTGAGCCTCACCTGGTTCAATTCCACCTGACTTTCCTGTACCCGGAATTCACCACTCTGCGTGGACGATTCGCCCTCCTCCAGGAATTCCACCTCATAGGTATACTTGCCCGGGCTGGGGGCATAGAACTCCCCCTCCCAGCGGTCCTGTTCCGGCTGATAGCGGAGGTCCACCGTATTGATCACATCCTCCCCTGATTTGATTTTGACCCTCCCCCGGGCGGAGGGTCCCGTGGGCAAAATCCGGTTTCCCGTGATGGATATCAATTCCCCCTGCTGGAAGGAGGACTTGTTCAGCCGAAAATACATTTCCCGGTCACCGGACGTCTTGAGTAACCAGTTGATCACTCTCTCAAATAAATGGCTGAAGGCATCCTGGTCCGGGGAGCCCAATAATTGATAATAGGTTGTGGCCAGGTCCTCCGGTGACCAGACAGCATAGCGTAAAATATCCTTTTCGCCCAGGATCAGGGCTGGAACCGACAGGTCGCCGGAACCGATGGCGGCGATGATCCACTGGTCGGCCCGGGTGGTTTCCAACTGCAGTCCGGGATGGAGCGGCGGAAAATCCACTTGATGCAGGGCCTGGGGACCGGTGGTCAGGGATTTGAGAAAGGGGAGCGAATTCAGCCAGTCGGTAAAATGCAGGGGATAGGTGAGATCCTGTTCCAGTAGATTTCCGGGAGACCGGACATAAAAGAAGGGATGCAGACTGCGGGCAGCGTCCCGGTCGATGTCGGGTCCGGCGATCCAGGCCAGAGAGGACTGGTGGGCAATGATTTTTCGGGCGAAAAAATTTTGCCAGGTTCGCGGCAGAGGAGTGGCGGGAAAATTATCGAAAACGATCAGCTCGTAGGGTGTACTCCAGAACGTTTTCAATTTCGGTCGGAAGGAATTTCCCACCTGGACGAAATGATCGATTTTGACCCGGGGCAGCTTCCCCAGCAACCGTTTGATTACGGCCGTGTTGTAACCGGGGCTGCCGGTGAGAACGGCCACGTTGTACCGATCCTTCAACACCGTAATATCAAACCGGTGACTGTTGTTCTCCACATTGATCTCTTCCGGGACGGAAGAGACCTGTACCCGGTAGGAGGCCGGGCCGATTTCTCCCGGTGTGAAGCGAAATTTCACATCCGACCGCGACCCTTCTCCGCTCAGACGGATAAAGCGGGATCCCAGCATATTGGCCCGGGAATAGAGCGAAACCGTCACCCGGTGGTCCTTCTCTCCCGTACTGGACAAGGTGACCCGTGCCTCCACCGGTTCGCCCTTAATGGCGACAGTGGGAACATCGATGGATTCGACATAGACATCCACCATGGGTGTCGAATCCCCCACACCTATCGTATAGAGCGGTACTCCCCCCTGGCGAATCAGATCCCGGGGATCCTGCCCTTCCGTCAGTTGGCCGTCGGTGATAATGATGGCTCCCGCCAATTGATCCTTCCGGGCCTCCACATCCTCAAGGATTTGGCCCAGATTGGTGGCGGTTCCCTCCAGTGAGTAGTTCGATTCATCGTAGGGATCGATCCGGTGGGAAAACTGAAGGACATCGATCCCAGCCCCGGTGCGGCTCCAAGCCGCCAGCAAATCCTGAATCCCCGATTTCAAGGAGACCGGCGACGGGTTGGCATGAAAGCCCATGGAAATGGAATTGTCCAGGTAAACCGCCCAGGACAGGGGTTTTACTTCCACATAAGTTCTGCGGATGAGGGGCTGCAGCAGTCCAATCACCAGAAGCAGGAGACCGGTCGACCGCAACAGGATAATCCAGCGCAGGCGGGGTCGGTTTCTCCCCCGGGCGAAGGCCCAGACCAGTGCCAGAACGGCTGCCACCACCGTGATCCAGAACCAGGCATCGGGAGCATGGAGCCAACGAAGGGTCATTGGGTTGGCAGTCGTAAGTTGGGTTGAACGGGGAAATCCAGATCACTACCCAGACCCCGGGATAAATAGATCTCGCCCAGATAGGCAATCATGGCTCCGTTGTCCGTGCAATAACGGGCATCGGGAAAGATGACTTCCCGTGGGGCGCAGTATTCCTGACATAATTGCCTGAGACGCCGGTTGGCCGCTACACCGCCGGCAATCACTGCCCGGGCGGCCCCGGTTTGTTCCAGCGCCCGGCTCAATTTTACGGCCAATATTTCCATCACCGCTTCCTGATAACTGGCAGCCACGTCCCGGAGGGTACAATTCGCAGAAGGTCGGAAGGAATCCATGAAATACAACAGAGACGTCTTCAGGCCGCTGAAACTGAAGTCCAAATGATCCGCTTGGGAAAAGGCGCGGGGAAAGGATACGGCCTGCGGACGGCCCCCCTCCGCCTGGCGTTCGATTTCCGGGCCTCCCGGGTACCCCAGACCCAGGATGCGGGCTCCCTTGTCGAGAGCTTCCCCGGCGGCATCATCCCGGCTGGTTCCCAGAAGGCGATAATTCTGCAAGGCATGCACATACCAAAGTTGGGTGTGTCCTCCCGACACCAGGAGGCAGACGAAAGGAAAAGTTAACGAAGGTTGAGCCAGAAAGTTCGCAAAGATATGGGCTTCAATGTGGTTGACTCCCACAATGGGACGGCCCAGGGACAGGGCCAAACCCTTGGCAAAACAAACGCCCGTCAATAAGGTGCCGGCCAGTCCAGGGCCCCGAGTCACGGCGATGCCGTCCAGCGCTTCCGCTTCGATACCGGCCTCCTTCAAAGCCTGATCCACCAGCGGATTGACCCATTTTTCATGTTCCCGGGAGGCAATCTCCGGTACCACGCCCCCGTAGCGGCGATGGATTTCCTGCGAACTGACCAGGGCGGAACGGATCCGGCCGTCCTGGCAAACGGCGACTCCGGTTTCGTCACAGGATGATTCGATTCCCAGAACAATCACGGAGCAGAACGGGTTACCACCAGTTCGACATTCTTGGGCGACAGATCCTGCCAGTTGAGGACTTCCTCCGGGACCGTGATCTCCGGCTGATAAAACTGGCGCTTGGGATCCCACACCTGCTGGAAGGAAATGGAGGCGTGAATATCTTCCGGCTTCAGGGAAGCGATATATTCGACGCCACCCACGATCGTCAGGGAGACGGTCCGGGGATTGACAAAAACCCGCAATCCCGGGGTCACATCCACCACTTCCACCGGAATTTCCGGAATGATGCGCTCACTGATGGCCTGAACATCGACCGTACAGGAAATGGTTTGGCGGGAAAACTGGATCAGCGTCCCCAGGGATTTCAGCCGCAGATTCTTCCGGATCTTGTCCCGGGCCTGATCCAACGTATCCCGCTCCGTTTCTACATATTGGATCGATGCCACTAGGTTTTTGGGGCCGGCGATGTCCACCGACCGGGGCCGGAAACTCAAATCTCCGACCTGGACGTATCCCGGCGCCGGCCAGACCACCAGCCGCGGCCGGACCGGTACAGTTTTCGTCAGCACATCATCCAGGCTGATATGAATCTCGTTGGGATAGACCACTTCCACATACTGGATGTCCAGTCCGGGAGGAATGACGACTTTGGAGGGGAATTGCTCGTAGTAATCGTTCAAATAAAAATCATATTCCTCCGAAATCCGCTCCAAATCAATCACCAGTTTGAAATCCTCGTACACATCCTTCAGCAGGTAGGCCTTAAACAAGGACCGCCCGGATCCTTTAAAGCGGACCTGGGCGGTTTGAGGTACTTCTTCCCGCAGCGCCTTCCGGACACTCAAATTGCGAACTTCCAGCGGAACCGTCAGGACCCAGACATACTCATTCCCGCTGACCACAAACAGCCAGAGGACGACCGCCAACCCAAAGGCTCCGATCCGCAGAATCCAGTTCTGCCGCTTGAGGGCCTTGGATCGGGCTGACCGGCGCAACACCTGGATCGCCTTGGGCGGGGTTACTCTTCTGCCGGTTCCGGATCGTCTCCGGTCTGCTTCAGGGCGTCCGGAATTTCAATTTTCTCGGCTGCCGGTGACTCCTGATTTCGCAGGTAATCTTGCACTTCATCCCGATGGGATTTTTTGCGGGCGGCGGCGCTCAGGTCTTCCCGGAAGAGCACAATCTTCTTTTCTTCCGGTTTGACTTCCATGACGATGCCGCTGATTTCTTCACCGATCTTGTAATTCTGGATCAGAGATTTTCGTTCCCGCTTGGATCGTTTGGCGAAGGGAATGATGCCTTCCACATCGTGGTCCAGTTCCACGATGATGCCCTTATCCAGGATGCGAATGATTTTCCCGGTAACCTCGCTGCCGGTATCGAAGGCTTTGATAATCTCCGGCCAGGGGTCTTCCTGGACCTGTTTCAGTCCCAGGGAAATCCGCCGATTGTCCCGGGATACTTCCAGGACCCGCACTTCCACCTCCTGACCCTTCTCCAGGATTTCTTTCGGATGCCTGACCACACGGGTCCAGGACAGATCCGATACGTGAATCAGTCCATCCACGCCTTCTTCCAATTCCACGAATGCGCCGAACTGGGTCAGATTGCTGACGTGACCTTTGTGCACCGTACCGACCATATATTTTTCTTCGATCTTATCCCAGGGATCAGGCAACAACTGCTTGACGCCGAGACTGATTTTCCGCTCTTCGGGATCGATGGACAGCACCTGTGCTTCCACGATATCACCCATGGAATAGAGTTCCGAAGGATTTTTCACATGGCGGGTCCAGGACATTTCGGAAACATGGATCAAACCTTCCACTCCCGGCTCGATTTCGATGAAGGCACCGTAGTTGGTCATGCTGACAATCTTGCCCTTGACCACCGTGCCCACCGGGTATTTGTCTTCGATATTGTCCCAGGGATGGGGCGTCAATTGTTTCAATCCCAGGGAAACCCGTTTTTTCTCCTCATCGTAATCGATGATTTTCACGGTGAGCGTTTCATCCATTTTCACGATCTCGGAGGGATGGTTGACCCGTCCCCAACTGAGATCGGTAATGTGCAACAGGCCGTCCAGACCACCCAGGTCGATGAACACACCGAAATCAGTGATATTCTTCACGCGGCCTTCCATGATTTCGCCCACTTTGATCTTTTGAAACAGCGCCTCCCGTTGTTCCTTGAGAGTGTCTTCCAGAATGGCCTTGTGGGAAACCACGATATTCTTCCGGGCCTCGTTGAATTTGACGATTTTTAATTCGATTTCTTTATCCAGGTATTGATCGAAATCCTTGACGGGACGAACGTCGATCTGGGATCCGGGCAGAAAGGCCTGGATAATGCCCACATCCACCACCATGCCACCTTTGATCCGACGGACAATCTTTCCGGTAAAGGTAGTGCCGTTTTCATAGTATTCTTTTAATTCTTTCCACCGCCGCATGAAATCGGCTTTGGTCTTGGATAGAATGGTATTCCCGTCCTGGTTCTCCAATTTTTCCAGGTAGACTTCCAACGTCTGGCCGATTTCAGGCATATCTTCCGGTGCAAATTCGGATCGGTCGATGATGCCTTCCGATTTGAAGCCGATGTCCACCAGAATTTCCTTTTCGTTCATACCGATGACGCGACCGGTGATCACTTCATTTTCCGAAATATCCGAAAATGTACTGACATATTTCTGTTGAACCTCTTCCGGAACGACTTCTTCCTTCTCTTCCGGTTCCAGTTCATCGGCCGTCACCGTTTTCACATCTTTGAATAAATCCGGGGCCAGATAATTGGGGAGGGTAGGCGTATCCGCAGAGGTAGCAGGTGCGGAGGTTTCCTCTGCACTGACGTCAGCGGAAGGCGCTTCCGCTTCGGCCGCTTCAGCTACCGGTTTGAGTTCCTGTTCTGTCATGATGTTTCCTTTGTTAGGGGTTGTTTGATTTGGTTTAGGATGAATTGAACCTGTTCGGCAATCGTCAAATGGGATGTATCCACTTCGATGGCATCGGCGGCTTTCCGTAAGGGAGAATGAGCCCGGCTGGAATCTTTCCGGTCCCGTTCCTGGATTTCGCGTACCAGTTCGGAAATGTCCTGGTGAATTCCCAGTTGCTCCAGATCTTTCTGCCGTCGTTTCGCCCGGGTTTCGTCATCAGCCACCAGAAAGAATTTCCATTCTGCATCCGGGAAAACCACGGTGCCGATATCCCGTCCTTCCACGACATAATCTCCCTGGGCGGCCAGGGTGCGTTGCAAGCGAACCATGGCCTGACGCACGACGGGAATGGCACTGACCTCACTGACGCGACGGGTCACTTCCGGTGATCGGATGGCTGCGGTGATGTCCGTCCCATTCAGATAGACCCGGCAAGTCCCCTTCTCCCAACGTTGGGTGATATCCTGGAGGGCCAGCCACTCGGCCAAACCCTGTTCATCGGCCAGGTCCACCCGGGACTGGAGCACAGCATAGGTCACGGCCCGGTACATGGCACCGGTATCCAGATAGGAAAAGCCGGAACGCTCCGCGACCAGTTTGGCCGTGGTGCTTTTCCCGGAAGCGGCAGGTCCATCGATGGCGATTATCATGGTTTTTCGGTTCAAATTTAGCCTGGAAGTTTAACTCCATCCCCGGGGAACGTCCAACCACAATGATCGTCGGAATCAGGACGAAGATCGGACGGAGCGGCGCAGCCATTCCAACAGCTGAGCGGTCTCCTCCGGAGTGAGGGGACGAAAGTGGCCGGG
>RFIZ01000059.1 GCA_003695105.1 Fidelibacterota bacterium | reverse complement strand
GTCTTGTCACTCGTCACCTTTTTAACCACAGAGAGCGCGGAGGAACACGGAGAAGGACATTGAATATTGAATATTTGGGCCACTGTCCGGAGCTTTTGGGAAGAGTCATTTCCGGCCTTCGACTTTGGACTTTCGACTTGCGACATCCTTGTCACTCGTCAACGGCCACTGGCTACTACAAGAATCCCGGAGTGACACTGAAAAAGAGATCGAAACAATGAAAAAATATGGGGTTGAATACCTCGGTGCAATTGGATTTTCAACCAGTCAAATACCCTCATAAACGAACCGGTTGAACCTGCTGCTCCCGGCGCTCCGGAAGCATCAACGCCGGAGCGGGGACGGTGTCCAGATGTTTTTGTGATTATTTGACCAGCACCAGCTTCCGGCGGGCGGTGAACCGCTGGTTGGAATGGAGGGAAGAAGCCGTGAGGGAATACAAATACACGCCCGACGCCACCGGAACTCCGGCATTGTTCCGCCCGTCCCAGCGGAGGGCTTTTTGTCCCGGGGATTCCGCCTGATTGACCAGCGTGCGCACTACGCCCCCGCTCAAATCATAGATTACCAATTGGGTAAAACTCTCCGCCGGAAGAGTATAGCGTATCGTGGTAGCGGGATTCAAGGGATTGGGATAGGCGGGATCCAGGGCAAAGATCAAAGGCGTGAATTCGGGTGAAATCGTAACCGCCGGGGGCGTGGGCTGCCCGGCCCGGATCCAGGCAGTAGTCCACAGAGAAGCCAGGTCCATTATGGCTTTGTCGATCACTACTTCGGTCAGAGAATCCAATTCAGCCCACATGAGGGTATTGTAGGTGTATCCGTAGCCGGGATCCTGACCGGAAGCGTAGTCATCCGCTGCCAGAATATCCGCTACGAAAGGATAGATTTCATCAATCCGGGAAAATACAGAATCGAGGGGGCTGTCCCAGTTTTGTCCCGTGTCATCGGGCAGGGCCAATTCGCTCAGATGATCGGTGACCAGACCGGATTCATAGCGGGAGTGGATGCCGTCATTTCCGGTGAACTGCCCGTTATAATTCATCGTCAGATGCAGCGGCTGGTGGGCATCGGCCACATAATGTCCCAGTTCCGCGGCGATCTGCCAAGCGCCGTTCCAGTCGCCGGCTGCCATCAGGGCTGTCAGGCTGTCGGTCCAGTCGGCAATGACCCAGGGAACGGTTCCATTCCCGATCACCACATTTTCCCCGTACAGGTTGACGATATCGTCCCAGGCATGGGGCAGGGTACCGTCGAAAAATTCCTGGTAGTAATCGATGTCAATATAGTGATAATACCCCGGGTTGTTATCCTGATCCGGATCCACGGCATGCTCCCGGAGAAACGTCTGCTGCTCATTCCAGAAATTCATTTCCGTCCGGAGTCGTTCCACGGCGTGGTAATTGATAAAGCGATGTACTTCCCAGCCCCAGCGGTCCGGAACGCGGGCGGTCAGGATGGCGAAACTAAAGCCAAGCAGGAGGGAAATTTTGTTCATGGGTGCTGTTCTTTCCAGTACAACCTACACACTTCTGACCATAGGAGGCGAATCAATCCTTGTGGCGACGCTTGCGGGGAAGTAGTTTTTGGCATGAAAACCAGCGTACGATACGGTTATTTTATCCAGCCCCCGGAGGTCTGACGGGAGTCTGTCCGGTTTTCATTTTGAAACCCTTTGCCCCGCAGACCGCGGGGTTTTTTGTTATCAGGAGGAACCATGATTCACATCGGAATCCAGGGAGCGAAAGGCAGTTTTTCGGAAGAGGCTGCCTGGGTCTTTGCCCGCAACCACGGTCTGGAGCCGGTTACTCTGGACTATCTCATCAGCTCGGAAGCGGTGCTGGCGGCCGTGGAACAGGCCACGGTGGACTACGGAATTTTTGCCATGGAAAATGCACAGGGCGGAGTCGTGATCGAAAGTGTGGCGGCCCTGGCTCATCACCGCTGCGAAATCGTGGAAATGTTCCATATCGATGTCCGGCAGAATCTGCTGGCTCTGCCGGGAGTGTTTCTGGGAGACATCACCGAAATCTATTCCCATCAACAGGCTCTGCGGCAGTGCAAGGAGTATCTGGCGGAACATTTCTGGGCCCGTCCCCTGATCGAGACGGAGGATACCGCCCGGGCGGCCGAAGATTTGCGGAACGGTACCCTGCCACGGACGGCCGCCGTCATTGCCTCCCGCACCTGTGCCGAATTGTACGATTTGAACGTGGTGGCGGAAGATATTCATGATTTAAAACACAACCTGACACTGTTTCTGGGAGTGAAACCATGGAAACAAGCCTGACAACCTCAGTGGGAATCCTTGGCTGGGGCCGTTTCGGCCGCCTGCTGGGAACCCTTCTGGAACAACGCTTTCAGCTACGGGTCTTTGATCGCCGTCCTCCGGACGATGACAGGGCCGTCTCCCTGGAAGACGTATTGCGCGAACAGACCCTCTTTCTTTGTGTTCCCATCCGGGAATTCAAACCGCTGATCAAAACCATTGCCCCCCGCCTCCGCCCCGGAACCACCGTGATCGACGTATGTTCGGTGAAAGTGTATCCCGTGACGGTGATGCGGGAACATCTTCCGGAATCGGTGGATATCATCGCTACCCACCCCCTGTTCGGTCCGGATTCATGGCAAATCCCGACCGAACACCGGATGGTGATGTATCCGGTCCGGGATCGGGCACAGACGTATGATCACTGGCGGTCGTTTTTCACCGATCAGCAGATCAAGGTCCTGGAAATGGAACCGGAACAACATGATCGTCTGGCGGCCAGGACCCAGGGCATCACCCACTTCGTGGGACGGGTGTTGCGGGAGGCCCGAATCGACTCCACTCCCATCGACACCCTGGGTTTCCAGGACCTGTTGCACGTAGTGGAGCAGACCTGCAATGATAGTTGGGAATTGTTTCTGGATCTTCAGAATTTCAATCCCTATACCATGAGCATGATTCAGACAATGGAGGCCTCGATCCAAACCATCCGGGAACGGATTATTCAACGGGAATAACATGTTAGTCATCATGGAACCAGAGGCGACGGAAGAACAAATTCGCCGTCTCGAGCAACGCATTCAGGAAATGGGCTACACGCCCCACGTGATTGAATGGCCCAACCAAAAAGCGATTTCCGTCGTCGGCAACCGGGGATCGGAAGACCGGGTGTACCTGGAGGGTATGCAGGGGGTCTTCAAAGTGGTCCCGGTCACCCGACCGTATAAGCTGGCCAGCCGGGAAGTGCATCCGGACAATACGGTGGTGCACATCGGCGAGGCGCACATCGGCGACGGGAATGTGGTCATGATCGCCGGACCCTGCGCCGTGGAAAGCCGCGATCAGACGTTACGCATTGCGGAGGAAGTGGCGAAACGGGGAGCCCAGATTTTGCGAGGGGGCGCCTACAAACCGCGAACCAGTCCGTATTCGTTCCAGGGATTGGGTGAACAGGGACTGGAAATTCTGGCGGAGGCCCGGGAACGGACCGGGTTGCCTTTTGTCACCGAAGCCCTGGAC
>RFIZ01000058.1 GCA_003695105.1 Fidelibacterota bacterium | reverse complement strand
GGCACCATCTATGGCTGGGATGTGACGGGAACCCCGGCGACTGATTTTCCGATTGTCACGGATTCGGTCCGCGCAATCCTGTGTGCGGATGTGCTGGGAGATGAGCGCCGGGAAATCATCGGACAGAAGCGTTCCGGTGAAATCATCATCTGGGATGCAAGTGGAAAAGTCCAATTGACCTTCGGTATCGACCCGACGGACACCCTGATCCAGGTCGCCCAGTATCAAGGGCAAAGCATTTTACTGTGTCGGCAATCGGCCTGGATCGTAGAGGATAGTCCCCATGAGCTGGACGGTTGGTGGGCACTCCATCAAAATCTCTACCGAATCCGTAGTCTGAGCGGAGCTTTCCCGGAAGCAACCGGTGATGAGACTCTCTTGATCCAATCTCAAACCTATGCCTACCCCAATCCGGCCCGGGAAGGGAAGGTAACCCTTCGCTTTACGGTGGGATCCGTCGAATCGGTGGAGATCGAGGTTTTTACGTTGTCCGGGCACTTCTTGCGGAGGTGGAAAATTTCCCATCCCCGCCCCCGGCTTCCGCAGGAAATACACTGGGATGTGCGGGGGGTAACCTCGGGGGTCTATTTTGCCAAGGTGTATGCCACTTCCGGGACCAAAACCGAGTCCAAAATTCTAAAAATCGGGATCCTGAATTGAACGCCGGACGGGGTGCCTGGATTGCAGGACTGGGGCTTCTGACTGTTCTCTGGGGTCAGTTTACCTATAATCATCCGGAGCTGGAATGGAAAACGTTTGAGACGGAACATTTTTTTATCCACTTTTACGACGATACCTATCACAGCGCCGTAGAAGGAGCCAAGGTGGCCGAAACGATCTATCCGGCTGTGACAGAATTATACCAATACCGACCAGCGGAAAAGACCCATCTCATTTTCATGGATACGGATGATATCGCCAATGGCGCCGCTTATTATTACGACAATAAAATTGTGATTTGGGCCAGTCCGTTGGATTATGAACTACGGGGTAGTCATCGTTGGCTGCAAAACGTGATCACGCACGAGTTCACCCACATCGTTTCCATGCAAAAATCCATGAAAGCGGGGCGGAACATTCCGTCGCTGTATTTTCAATATCTGGATTATGAACCGGAGAAGCGTAAGGATGTCCTGTTCGGTTACCCCAATCAAATTGCCAGTTACGCCCTTCCCGGTACCATCGTGCCGCCCTGGTTGGCGGAAGGGGTGGCGCAATTTCAATTTCCCGGGTCGGATTACGATAACTGGGACACCCACCGGGATATGATTCTGCGGGATCGAACCCTTCATCATAATCTCCTTACTCTGGACGGCATGAATTCATTTGGTAAACGGGGAATCGGCAACGAATCCGTGTACAACTCCGGCTATGCTCTGGTGCGATACATCGCCGTGAAATACGGTCCGGATAAATTGAGCGAACTCATGACCGCCCTGTCCCGACCCACCGAATGGTCCCTGAATCACGCCTTTCGAAAGGTGTTGGGTGTGGATTTACGTGATTTGTATGCTGCGTTCAAGGCGACTCTGGAAGAAAGATATGAAATCCTGACGGAAACCGTCCGGGATCATGCTGTGGAGGGAAGGCTCCTGGTCCGGGAAGGAACGACCAACCTCTACCCGGTGTGGAGTCCCGACGGGAACCGGTTCCTGTACCTGTCCAATCGGAACAACGATTATTTCGGCCAAACCGATCTTTATGTGCGTGATCTTTCCAATGGGGAGGACCAGTTGATCGATCACGGGGTGCAGAGTGCTGCCAGCTGGAACCGGTCAGGAACCCTCATTTTTTACAGCCGCCGACCCGATCATCCCAACGGGACAGGGTCTACCTATTACGACCTGTTCGTCTACGATCTGAAAACCGGGGATAAAACGCGCCTGACGAAAGATTCACGGGGACGATTTCCAGTCTTTATTCCGGGAGATTCCGCCCTGGCCTATATATCCACCCATGACGGCAACCAGAACATTTATTCCCTTTCCCTGCGGGATTTATCGGTGACCCAATTGACGAATTTTCAGGACCACCGGCTGGTGCATCGGCTGATGTACGATTCCCGGAGACAGGCGCTGCTCTTCGATGTGACAACCAATCATTTTCGCAATGAGTATGAATATACCTTTTCGGATTCCACCATCCGGCCTCTCCTGAATACGCGGGAATGGGATGAGCGCGACCTGACCGTCCTTCCGTCCGGAGCCTATTTGTATGCCGATGATCGGTCGGGAATATATAACCTGTATACTTTCGATCCGGCACAGGGCCAACAAGCCTATGTCACCAATGTCCTGGGGGGGGCCTTCATGCCGTCAGTGAACCAGAAGGGCCAATGCCTCTATGTGCAGTACGAGGCGGGGGGATATAAGATTGCCCTGCTGGACAGCCTGACTCCGGTGCCCACCGAAATGGTTGGGTATTCACCGAATTATTTCCGGCGCAACGGAGCCCTTAAATCACCGATTGTGGAAACGGATTTTCAGGGAACGGTCCGCCCCTATGAAGACCAATTTCCGCCCATGTTTGTTTCTCCAAAGGTGATGGTGGACTATCATACGATCAAACCCGGATTTTATTTTTATTCCAGTGAAATGTTGAATCGCCTCACGGTGCTGGGAGGGGCCAGCATCAACGGGAAAAAGGATTTGGATACATTCTTCCGCTTTGAATTTCATCGCTTTTTCCCGACTCTTTACGCCGAGATGGCCTATGTCACCCGAAATACAACGGAACAGGATCGGTATTCTGTCTATAACATCGATAATCGCCTGCGTTTTCGTCTGATCCAGTTTCGCAGCGGAATCCAATTCCCGATTTTCGGTGTCCACACATTGGAAATCAACGGGACCTGGCAGCGCTATCGGGCTTTCGTGAAAGAATCCATTCCCAGTGAAGGGATCGAAGGCGGGATCGCCTATGATTACTATCGTGGCGCTTTGCTGGATGTAACCTGGCGATCTGCCGTGCACCCGCCCCGATTCGACGGGAATATCAATCCTTCCAAAGGCTGGGATCTGACAGTGAGAGCAACCAAAGAGTGGAACGATTTCATCGACGGACTGGATTTCAATGATGCCGGAACGCTCACGGAAGTGTTTGTTCCCAATGATCTCGTCCGTCTCGAAGCCGATTTGCGCTGGTCCGTCACCCTGAGGCCCCGTCAACGATGGACCCTGACGGCCGAAACCAAAGCCGGATGGTATTCCAATCAGAACGCCGACAGCTTTTTCCATTTTTTTGGTGGGGGATTGCCCGGCCTTCAGGGATATCCTTATTACGGATTGGAGGGAAGTCGTCTGGCGGTGGAGCGCCTGGCCTTCCGGGTGCCCCTGTTTCGCGAGCGACATGTCCGGACAGGGTGGATCATTTGGCAGAATTCCGTGATAGGATTCCTTTACCAGTTTGGCGACGCCTGGGACGATCAATTGGATGTGAAACAGTCGCTGGGATTTCAGTGGAGGATAAATGGGTTCAGCTTTTATAATTTTCCCATCGCTCTCGGCTGGGAAATTCACCGGGGTCTCACTCCCTTCAAGAAACAATATCAAGAACAACTCATTGAATACGGAAACGAGAACAGATATTATGTCACCCTCCTTTTCGGCTTTTAAAACTTTCCTCCTTCTCGGGATTTTCCTGGGTCTGGGCTGGGGGAGAGCCCCTCTGGATCATTTCGACGGCCGTTTTACTGCGCCCACCCCCGCGCTGACACGGACGGATTCGGTGGATACCGTGGAAATTGTTTATCACGGTAAGCCCTTGGTCATGTCGCTGGTGGTTCCCGGGCTGGGACAATGGTACAACCAGGAACCCCGGTGGCGCTCCGGTCTCTTCGCGGGTATCGAACTTTTCGGTTTGTACAGCATCTGGAACTGGAACCACAAGGCGGAAGATATTCGCATCGGGTATGAAAATTATGCCGACGCACACTGGTCCTTGCAGGCGTTCATCGAAAATACTCCCGTCCTGGGAACGCTTTATCCTGATGTCCGGTTTGGCGGTACTCACCATCTGACGCTGGAGCTCAATGGAATTCTCATTCCCCAGGATACATTGAGTCAACTGGGATATGTGGAAGGACTGGAAGTCCTCCGAGACCGGGATTTTTACGAAAATATCGGGAAATACGATCAATTCGTCGGAGGGTGGGATGATGTGTACGACCAAAACGGTGCGGCGATCTACTGGGAGCAACACAAGGATGTGGGCGACAGCACCGAAATCCTGATCATGACCACCCATCGGAATTCGTACCTGAACCAGCGGGCCCGGAGCAATGAATATTTGAAACTGGCCAATTTTGCCGTAAGTGCCGTTATGTTCAATCATGTTTTCAGCGCCTTCGATGCGCTGTGGCGTTCCAACCAGAAATCTCAAAAGAAAAGGATTCAGCCCACGATGGGTCTCATCTATGACCGCAACTCCAAATACGGGATCGGCGGGCTGGCCCTGGCAGTCAGGTGGTAAAGCATATGAAACGTTTGGGATGGGTTCTGACGACGGGAATAATGGTCCTGCTATGGACGGGTTGCGCCGGGTCCAAGCCGGAAAATGAAATGGATTTCGAGGCCCGGTTCAAAAAGGGCATGGAATATTTTGAAAAGAAGAAATATGTACAAGCCCAGGAAGAATTCAACTACGTGGTTTTGAGCGGGTCCCACACCGAATGGGGGGACGATGCCATGTTTTATCTGGGCGAATCGTATTTCCTGAACAAAGAATATCTCCTGGCCATCAATGAATATGACCGGCTGACCCGGAGAATGATGTTCAGCCCCTTCATCGAACAGGCCCGCTGGCGTATCTGTGAAAGTTATTTCAAATTGTCTCCGGAATATTATCTGGATCAGGAAAACACCCATAAGGCCATCGACAAAATTCAGGAATTCCTGGATGATTATCCCCAGTCTGAATACACCGAACAAGCCAATCAAATGATGATTGACCTGCGCAATAAACTGGGGCGAAAAGTATATGAGACGGGCATTTTATACATTAAACTAGGAGCCTATGATTCGGCGCTGCAAGCCTTTCAGGAGGTTTTGAAAACCTATTATGACACGGAGTATGTCTCCCGGTCCTATCTGGGAATGATGGATGCCTACTGTCACATGAAACAACTGGAAGAAGCGCGATCCGTGTATGAGTCACACAGCCAGGAGTTGAAGGACGCCGCCCTGGATCAGCGGGCCCTGTCGCTGCTGGATAAATGGGAACGTAAACTCAATAAATCCCGGTCTTGAAGATCTGTCTATTCGGTGGAACCTTCGATCCGCCGCACATTGGGCATTTACTCATTGCCCAGACGATTTGCGAAGCGGAGAATTTCGACAAGATCATCTTTGTTCCGGCCCTGATTCCACCCCACAAACGCTCGAATAAAGTGACCCCGGTGGACTTGCGCCTCCAGATGTTACAGAGCGCCCTTGCCAGTAATCCCAAATTCGAAATATCGGAGATTGAAATTCGACGGGGCGGAGTCTCCTTTTCCATCGACACCATTCTGGAAATCAAGCAATCCATGAAGCTGGACCGGGAAAACCTGTACTTTTTGATTGGGTCCGACACGCTGAAACAATTCCATACCTGGAAGGACCCGGAACGGATTCTAGCCGAGTGTCAGGTGATTGTGGCTCTGCGGCCGGGCTTCAAGCCTGGAGAAATCCCGAACTGGATCTTCCGTCAGGTTCGATTTGCCAATATCCCCCGGATCGAGATTTCTTCCACCACGATCCGTAAGCGGTGGCGGGAGAATAAAACCATCCGGTATATGGTGACCCAGCCGGTGTGGGAATTCATCAACCAGCATAATTTGTATTCGGAATGATTTCCGTCAGCCTCCTCCAGTTGCTGGCCGGTTCCTTGACTCTGTATTACGGCGCGGAGTGGCTGGTGAGAGGCGGTGTTCACATCGCCCGGGTGTTGCGGGTGTCTCCATTGGCCATTGGCCTGACGGTGGTTGCTTTCGGTACCTCCCTGCCGGAACTATTCGTTTCGGTGAAAGCAGCACTGCAAAATTCCGATTCAATCGCCGTCGGGAATGTCCTGGGTTCCAACATTACCAATGTGGGGCTGGTACTGGGACTCAGTACTCTGGTGTTTCCCATCGCCATCTCCCTCCCGGAGATCTTCCGGGATTTGCTTTTTTACCTGGTCATCTCGTTGGTACTGATCGTCTTCGTCTGGGATGGGATGATATCCCGTCTGGAGGGAGGTCTCTATTTCACCGGGATCATCCTGTTTACGGTGCATAAGTTTCGGAAACCGCCGGTCGATGTGGAAATCATGCCGGACCAGCTCCATTCCACCTGGTTTTCTCTGGGACTGATTGTGCTGGGGAGTGTCCTGCTCTACTTCGGCTCAGACTGGTTCATCCGGGGAGCGGTGACGATCGCCCGGATTCTGGGCATCAGTGAAATGGTCATCGGCATGACCGTTGTCGCCTTTGGCACCAGCCTGCCGGAACTGGCCACTTCCGTGGTGGCTGCCTTCCGCAAGGAAGGAGCCATTTCATTGGGAAACATCATCGGTTCCAATATTTTCAATCTGCTCTCGGTGTTGGGATTGGTGAGCCTGATCAAACCGCTGTCCGTACCGGGAGATATCATTACCTTTGAAATCCCGGTGATGATCGGCTTCGGTCTGGTGTTCCTACCCTTCAGTCAGTTTCGTTCCCACGTCCCTCGTTGGGCCTCGGCGTTCTTAGTGTCTGGCTACTGTATTTTTGTGTATTTTCTCTTTTGAGAGAATAGGAAATCCATGATCTCTTTTCAGGACGTTACCTATGAATTTTCCCGCGGCGGCGGGGTCTACGATATCTCCTTCGAAATCGGGGACAATGAATTTGCCTTCCTGATCGGTCCCACCGGTTGTGGGAAGACCACGTTGATGCGTATGATTTATATGGATTTATTTCCTGATCAGGGTATCGTGGAGGTGGATGGGTACTTTAGCAACAAGATCAAAAAACGGCAAATACCCAGGCTGCGACGGAATATCGGCATGATTTTTCAGGATTACCACCTGCTCGGTGATCGCTCGGTGGCTCAAAATGTCGCCCTGCCGCTCCACGTCCTTGGCTATCAGAAACGGGATATCGACGACCTGGTGCATGACGTTCTGGATCAGGTGGGCCTGAAAGGGAAGGAGAACCACCTGCCGTCCGAACTGAGCGGCGGAGAACAGCAACGCGTCTGTATTGCCCGGGCTCTGGTTAAGGACCCGGATATCATCCTGGCCGACGAACCTACCGGGAACCTCGATCCGGTCACCTCGTTTGATTTAATCGCTTTACTGGAATCCATTCATGCCGATGGAGTGACGGTGTTCATGAGTACTCACGATTATGAATTGATCAAAGGCCGGGATCAACGCGTTCTGCAAATGCAAAACGGAAAATTGATCGGGACCTGATGGATCGGCTGGCATTTCTCATATCAGAGGGAATTCGTAATCTGGTCCGCCATAAATTGACGGCCACGACCACTGTCATCAGCCTGGTGCTGAATCTGACGGTGTTGAGTGTCCTGTTCCTGATCGGCGTCAATTCCCACCAGTTAATTGAGTACCTCCGGTCCAAGTATAAGATTGAAGTGTTTTTTGACTCCGATCTGGAGGAAGGCCGGTTGCCCGACATCAAAGCCCAAATCGATGCGATTCCCGGCGTCCGTTCGTCTACGATCATTACCAAAGAGGATGCCAAACGCATCTTCCATGATCAATTCGGGGAGGATGTGGAAAGCATGCTGGGGTACAATCCTCTGCCGGCCAGTTGCGTGGTGAATGTGGTCCGGGAAACACAAAAACCGGTTTACCCTGAAGCCATCATTCGGCAAATCAAAACGATCGACGGAGTAGACGATATCAGTTATCAGGGACGCCTGATCTCCCGAATTGAGCGGGCGTATCTCATGGGAGTGAAGGGTGAGATTGCCATCGCCATGGTCATTCTGTTGATCATCATCATCATCATGTCCGGCACCATCCGGTTGTCCGCCTACGCCCGTCAGGATTTGATGCATTCCCTGCAATTGATCGGCGCCTCAAAATGGTTTATTAAAATTCCCTTTATGATTGAATCTTTGCTGATCTCCCTTACAGCAGCGCTGATTGCCTTCGGCATTACGGTCGGCGTGGTCCAGTGGGGGAATTCCTATCTGTCCCGGTACCGGATCGAAGTGAATCTGGATCCCAACCTGTTACCGGCGCTGTTGATCGTGGGGATCATCGTGGGTGTCATCAGCGCGCAACGAGCCGTTTCCCGCTTTCTGCGGTCATAGGCCCGATTGAACCGAGACGGGAATTATGAGTAAATTTGATGTCTGCTATGAAACCTGAAATCATACTGAGCGAACGGGAAGAACAACTGCTGAAACAGACGGTGGAGGAATTCATCGGGTCGATTCAGCCGGTGGGATCCACCTATCTGAAAAAGCGGTTTGCACTGCCGTACAGTCCGGCTACCATTCGCAACGCCCTGGCCCGTCTGGAAGCCCTGGGATTGCTGACACATCCCTATACATCCGCCGGAAGGATACCCACGGACCGGGGCTATCGCTATTATGTGGACCACTGCCTGGAACCGGAACGGAAGAAAAAACTCCCCCATAAAATCCTGGACGAATTGTCCCGCCTGTCCAATGATGTGGATCGGTTGCTCCAGGCCACGGCTCAGACCCTGGGAAAATTGAGCAATCAGTTCGGAATGGTCATCATTCCCCAAACGGATCAAAGTGTCCTCCGGGATGTGGAACTGATTCCTCTGGTGGAAGGAAGGGTCATGATGGTGCTGGCCATGGAATCGGGGATGGTGAAATCAATCGTCCTGAATCTTGATCTTGCGGTAGGGGATCGGGATCTGGAATGGATCGGCTCCATCCTCAAGGAAAAAATTTGCGGCCTGACACTGGCCGAAATTGTGGCTTCCATCGATCATCGCCTGAAAGAAACAGAAGTCTTCCAGCATGAAATCGTGCAGGTGATCCTGAACCATTCCCGGGACTACTTTCGGTTGTCATCCAATTTGATTGTGTATTCATCTTCCCTGCACCCCTTGTTGAATCACCCGGAGTTTCAGGATCAACAGGTTTTGAACAATACCTTGTTGGCGGTGGAAGAAGGGAAAGTAGAACAGGTGATTCGCCGGGCACTGAATTCGGAAGAAGTGTACTGGTCCATCGGTTCGGAAAATGAG
>RFIZ01000057.1 GCA_003695105.1 Fidelibacterota bacterium | reverse complement strand
CCTGCAGGGTGCAGGAAGTGATTCCGGGCCGGGCAGGTGTCCAGGTGCGTCTGGAGGACAGGAAGGGTGACCAGGACCTGACGGTGGAAGCGGTACTGGTGGCAGTCGGCGTGACCGGAAACGTGGACGGCCTGGGACTGGAAGCGATGGGCATCCGGCCGGAGAAGGGTTTTGTTCCGGTCAATGAATATCAACAAACGAGTGTTCCTTCCGTGTATGCCATCGGCGATGTGGCGGGACCGCCCTGGCTGGCCCATGTCGCCTCGGCGGAGGGGCACGTGGCGGCGGAGCATGCCGCCGGAAAGAATCCCCGACCCCTCCGAAAAGAGACGATTCCGGGGTGCACCTACTGTCGCCCGGAAGTGGCGTCGGTGGGATTGACCGAAGCTATCGCCCGGGAACGGTTTGAGACGGTGAACGTGGGCCGGTTTGATTTTCGGGCCAACGGTCGCGCCCTGGCTGCCGGCGAAGGGGAAGGGTTCGTGAAACTGGTCTTCGCCGGGCCCTACGGTGAACTGGTGGGCGCTCATATTCTGGGCGGACACGCCACCGAAATGATTGCCGAACTGGCCACCGCCATGACCCTGGAAGCCACCTGGGCGGAAATCGGATCTATAGTGCATCCTCACCCCACCTGGTCGGAAGCGGTCATGGAAGCGGCATTGGACGCCCGGGGGCGCGCCATTCACCATTGAGACGGCGACGGTGAAGATGCGAAACCCGGTGTGCGAAATCGTTTTCCGTTTGGGGGCGGGCGTCATCCTGTTCGGTCTGGTGATGTACAGCCAGCCGCTCTGGGCTCAGCCGCGAACGAAGCTGTTTTCGTCTCTGTCCTCCGCTGAGGCCGCCGAGGATCTCCAGGAGCTGATCCGGACGCTGGAGGACGTTCATCCCCGCCTCTACTTCCGGGCCGATTCAGTCCGCATCGCCGCCCGGACGGATTCGCTCATCCGTACCTTTCCGGACTCCCTGACGGCCCTGGAATTCTGGGTGAGGGTATCGCCCCTGGTGGCTGCTCTGGGAGACGGGCATACGTTTCTGAGTTTTCCCTGGGAGGCATGGCGGACCTATCGGCGTCAGGGCGGTCCGGCCTTTCCACTGAAAGTTCGGATTGAAAACGGCCGGGGCTACCTGACGGAAACCGATCCCCGGTTTCCGGAGCTTCCGGCGGAGGCGGAAATCCTGGCCGTCAACGGAATTCCCTTTTCGGCGATAGCGGCCGACCTGGTCCGCCGCATTTCCGGTGAACGGAGGTCCTTCCGGGAAGAGATTGCCGGGCGCAACTTCGCCCCCTTTTTGTGGGGGCTCTATCCCGACTGGCCGCGGGACTATCGGATCACCTGGCGCGGGACTCGCGGGGATTCAAGCCGGCACACCGTTCGCATCTCCGGGACAACCTCTCCGGCGGCGACTTCATCCGGGTCCGGGCCGGCGCCCTACAGTTTTCGGGAGGTCCCCGACCGGTCGGTGGGAATCATCGACTTTCGGTCTATGCGGGATCTGTCCGCATTCCGTTCTTTTCTGCGAAGCACTTTCCGCACCATCCGGGACGATTCCCTGCAGGCTTTGATCATCGATATCCGGCGAAACGGCGGCGGAAATTCCCAACTGGGGGATGCCCTGATCGCCTACCTGACGGACCAGCCCTACCGCCAGGTCGATACGATGGAAGTCAAGGCCAGCCGGGAAGCGAGACGGTTTCTGATCCGGCGGTTCGTCAAATGGTGGCAGATGCCCCTGCTGCCGCTGGCCGTCTTTCATCCTCTGGGCCGGGCCCTGCTGTTGAAAAAAGCCGGTACGATCACCACCTTTACTCCGGCAGAGAAACAGCCCGAATCGGTCCCGTATCCGTTCCGCGGGACCGTCTATCTCCTGACCAGTCGTCACACCTTTTCCTCCGCCAACATGCTGGCGATCACGTTTAAATGTTATCATCTGGGAACCATCATCGGGGAAGAGACCGGAGGTGTGACGGTGGCCTACGGCGACATCGTTTCCTTCACTCTGTCCCATACCGGCTTAGGGGGCGGCGTTTCCTACAAGCGGTTCGTCCATCCCTGCGGACGTGAAGACGGACACGGAGTCATCCCGGACATTCCGGTGCCGGCGGACCGGGCCCTGGAAACGGCGCTGGAGCAGATCCGGTTGACCATGGGGAGCAGGGAAAAATGAATAATGAAAAAATGAAAATGAAGGAAAATGAAAAAGAAAATTCGATCTTGGATATGGCCCCAATGACTGTTCTTTCCCCAAATAACGAAGAAGTAACCGTTCGGGATCTGGGCCACCGATCCTATCAGACGACTTGGGATCTGCAGAAGGAGCTTCAGCAGAAAGTCATCTCCGGTGAAATGGGGGACCAGTTGCTGCTGGTGGAACACGAACCGGTGTATACCCTGGGAAAAAATGCCGATCGGTCCCACATATTGAGCACCCATCCGGCCGGCATCTCCATTTTTGAGATTGAACGGGGAGGCGATGTCACCTATCACGGGCCGGGGCAACTGGTGGTTTATCCCATTTTGGATTTGCATCGGTATCGCACCAGTGTCAGTTGGTATATGCGCACGTTGGAGGAAGTGATCATTCAGACCCTGGCCCGGTTTGGTATCGTGGGTGATCGCAAGACAGGTTTGACGGGAGTCTGGGTGGGGGATGAAAAGATCGCCGCCCTGGGTGTGCGCATGTCCCGCTGGGTCACCATGCACGGGTTGGCGCTGAATGTCGATCCCGATCTGCGGTATTTCCAGGGGATTATCCCCTGCGGAATCCGGGAGTACGGCGTCACCAGTATGGCCCGTCTCCTGGAACCCTGTCCTTCCCTGAAGGAAGTAAAGGAAGTCCTGATGGAGGTGTTTGCACAACGTTTTCATGTGAGGTTAAAAAGGAAACCATAGATATGGCACGATTTCACGGTATGACCAAAAAAGAATTGATCCGGGTGTACCGGACCATGTTGACGGCCCGGTTCCTGGATCAGAAGATGCTGACCCTGTTGAAGCAGGGGAAAAGTTTTTTCCACATCGGTTCTTCGGGACATGAGGCCGCCCAACTGGCGGCGGCGGTGTGTCTTCGTCCCGGTGAGGACTGGGCCTACCCGTATTATCGGGATGCGGCGCTGTGCCTGGGAATCGGGATGACTCCCCGGGAACAGTTGTTGAGTTTTCTGGCCCGGAAAGACGATCCCAACAGCGGCGGGCGGCAAATGCCGCAGCATTACGGACATAAACAGCTGCGGATCGTGACCCAATCCAGTCCCACCGGAACCCAGTTCCTCCAGGCCGTGGGCTGTGCGCTGGGCTGCCGTCTGGACGGCACCCGGGAGGTGGTGTACGTCTCCAGCGGAGAGGGAACCACCAGTCAGGGCGATTTCCACGAGGCTCTGAATTGG
>RFIZ01000056.1 GCA_003695105.1 Fidelibacterota bacterium | reverse complement strand
TCCCTGCGCCGGAATAGGCTTTGTTTCCGGGACCGATGCGGCAATTCTGGATGGTGATATCGCCGGGATTGCCGAACAGCATGGCGCCGCCGTCTCCGTTGGCCACATCCCCGCTCAGGGGCGCGAAAGCGTTGATGATATGGAGGCCGATGATTTTGGTGGTATCGGAATAATTGTGATCCAGATCTTTGAATCCCCGCCGGGGATTGGTGGCGCTACCCTGGACATCGATGGTGACGGAATCGGGTCCGCCTACACCCATGACCACCAGTTCCGTGCCTTTCAGATCCAGGTTGTAATTCCCGAAACCGGAGTAAGTGCCGGGTTTGATCTTGACCGTGTCGCCGTCATTGGCCATATCGATGGCGTGCTGGATTGTGAGAAAAGGACCGGTTTCGCTGCCGTCGTTGCTGTTGGAGCCGTTCGTGGCCACCCACCAGACGGGACCGGTGTAATTGGGCGTGGCCTGAACCGTGGCGGTCCAGTCACTCCGGGTCCCGTCCGCCGCCCGGGTCCGGAGGGCATAAAAGTAGGTAATGCCGTTCGGCAAACCCGAATCGGTATAAGATGTGACCGTGGCGTCGGCGGTGGAATCGTGAATCGCCAGGGTGGCGGCGCTGGTGCCGCGATAGATCAATATCCGGGCGGCGCCCGAACCGGCCGGCGCCGTCCAGCTCAGGGTGACCTGATGGGACGCTGCGGTGGCGGTAAGATGGGTGGGCGGCGCCACCTGAGGCGTGGCGGAGACCGAAGAAGAGAGAGAACTGACCTCGCCGGTGGATTTCTGAGCGGCGACGGCGTAGGAATAGGTGACGCCGTTGGTGACGGTGGCATCGGTGTAGGACGTGACCGTGTTGGCCACCGTATCGATGGCCGCCAGGGTACCGCTGCCCCCGTCCCGGTAAATGATGTAATGGACGACATCGGCGGTAATGGAGGCGGTCCAGTTCAGGGTCACCTGGCCGTAAGACCCGGTGGCCGTCAGGTTGGTGGGCGGCAGCACCGCCGGTTCCGTGTAGACCACCCGCAGCCAGGGGACGTACCGGTCCGCCGCCACGGTCATGGATGTATTGAAGGGATAATGCCCGGCCTGGGAATCACTCCAGCCCCGGAGGCAGCGATTGTTGCCCACATCCCGGAGATAGACTCCGCCCCCGTTTGCCCAGCCGCTATTGTCATTGCTGAATTCCACCACCAGGTTGGACGAACCGTCCCAGATAATCGGATTGATGGGAACCCGGACCCACTGCCCCATGGGGAAATCGGTGGCCGGTCGCGCCGCCGGGCCGTAGCCCACCGTGGTGGTCACCCAGTCGCTGATGTTGGACAAATTTGTGAAGGCGGTGGCGACCCGGAAGCTGTCCAGGTCCATTCCCGGCGACTGGGAAGGATAGATCTCCAGCGCCACGATATTGGCCCCCGGATTCAACCCGGCATTGGACAGGTCGCTATGGGTATACAATCCCTGGTATTTGAAATCTTCATAGAATGTATTCAGGGGATAGCCCCCATCCGTGCCACCGGACGAGGTGGAAGCGGCGTTGGGTAATAGTTCGGCAATGAGTTTGTCGGTGGGTTTGACGGCCACGGTGTCGGAATTCCCGGTGACCATCCCATTGATTTCCACCCAGAGGGTATAGTAATAGAGACTGTCGTTTTGCACGCCGGTATCCGTGTACACGGTATCGGACGCCGTGGGATTGGGAATACTGTCGATTTTCGCCATATTCCAGTCGTGTCGGCCCCGGAGGATAATATATTTACTCAATCCGGGATCATTCACCGGATCCCAGGCCAGCCGAACGCTGTTGTTCCCCGGGGTGGCGCTGAGCCAGGTCATGGGGACCCCGCCTATTTGAGCGGAAAGCCGGGTGATCAGACCCAGGACCAGGATCATGAATGCGGTGATAAAAGGTTGAATTGGTTTCATATGTCGCTTTGACATAGGACAACTCCCTGTGGTTTGGGGCTGGTGAGAAATGGGTGTGAATTTCATTCGAAAGCTATTGCGCATGATAATGAATAATGGTGTTGCCGGGGTTGGGGTCACCCATCTTCCGAAGGAATCCCTGGGGGAGACAGTTCAGGGTGACGGGAAGTGCGGTCCGGGGCAGTGGAACATCGGTTGCCATGAGGAAAGAAAACTCCATTTCCGGTCTAATTGGGTAAAGTGGGTGGTTCCGGCAGCGGTGACGGGGCTTTATTGGCCAGCAGGAAATAGGCGCCTCCGCCCACGGCTGCGGCGCCGATCAGCGCCCACAGTTTCCAGCCGCCGCCCCCCTTCCGGGCCGTGGGTTGCGCCGGCTGAGCCGGTCCGGCAGCCGCCAGAGATTTTTGTTTTTCCAGCAATGCCTTCGGCGGCTTGAGATCGACGATTTCCCAGGCCAGGATTTCGATTTCCGTAATCAGTCCGTCGATTTCGCCCTTATAGGTCTTACTCACCGTCTTCACCGTGGCGCCCGTTTCCACGGAAAACATTTTGGCGTCGATGGTATAGCTGTTGCCGATCTTCCCGAAGGAGCCGGAAATCATGTTCTGGACGCCCAACAGGGCTCCCACCTCCGCGGCGCATTCGGCGCTGGTACAACCGGACTGTTGAAACCCCTGTTCTTCCAGGATTTCATTCATCTGATTGCGTTCCACCAGAATCACCGCGCCGGTGTTGGCCAGCTCACTCGACAGGCGGTCCGTGAGAGTCTGGGCTTCCTGCTGGGAGATGCCCCGGCCCTCAAAATCCAGCACCGCCACCGTGAATTTTCCGTTGAGGTCTTCCTGGGCCATCAGCCCGACGGTGCCGAAGAGCACCCACAGAGGAATACAGGACCAAATTAACCGATTTTTACGCACAGGATGTCGCATGAGCGAACTCCCTTCTTTTGTTGAAATTTATTCTTCCTGAAGCAGATCGGAAATGACGGAGATCAACTCACCCTCGAAATCTTCCCCATCGTGAAAACCGTGTTTCGTCAGCCGGATGGTCTGGTACTTGTCAATGACAAACAGACGCGGCAGGGTTTCCACGCCGTATTTCTTTTTGGTCACGCCCCGGATATCGTACAGGATCGGCATGGTGATCCCTTTTTCCGTGAGAAACGGTTTGGCTTTCGGAGCGTCTTCAAACCCCTTGTTGGACCGGGTCGCCTCGGTGATATCCACCAGGAAAAATTTGACGTTTTGTCCCTGAAAATGCTCATACACTTTTTGCAAATGGGGCAATTCTTTCATGCAGGGTTTGCACCAGGTGGCGAAAAAACTCATCACCACCACATGCCGGTCCGGCTGAGTCGTGGGTTTCCGCAGGGGTTTGCCTCTGGCTACGGTCCAGTTGCGCAGAAACTCGAATTTCCCCGGCGCGGCCATGATCGCCCAGGTGGGGGCCAGATCACCGGCCTTCAGCTCCACCGTTTCCCCGTTGCCATTGTCTTTCGGAATCGATACCGAACTATCCTGAGCCTGGATGAAGCCTGTCAACAACAGCCCTACGGCTACCAGTCCCCAGCCTGCCTTACTCTCCATCATACCCCTTTTCCTGTAGTTGATTTTCCTCATGGTTCATTTTCCCGGGCCGGGTATCTCCCCACCCGCCCGCAGTG
>RFIZ01000055.1 GCA_003695105.1 Fidelibacterota bacterium | reverse complement strand
GGATCAGGAAGGTCAGGAGCGCCGACATCCATCCCACCGCCGCGCTCCCGAACAGGCGGGCCGCTTCCGCCCCGACACCGGCCGCCCCGATGGTGTTGGCGATGGTGTTGAGGCTGAGAATGGCGGCCAGCGGTCGGTCCACGTCCCGCTTGAGTCGGTACAAGCGGTGACCCCACCCGATCTTGTCGCGGGATGCGGTTACAAATGCCGGCGTCACGCTGAGGAGGACCGCTTCCAGGATGGAACACGCAAACGATACAGTCAACGCCAACAGCATGAACAGAACCAGGTTACCCATCCAACACCGCCGGTTTCAGATTCAACTCCATCCGTTCATTGTAGCATGGAGATTTCCCTCCTTTACACCATCCGGTTCCACCCGTTCAGGGCACGTAAAAAAACCGCACAGAGAAAAAAGCACGATTCAAATTCGAATCTGATATACTTGTACGTACCAAAACAGGGAAGGATATCGTGAGAGAACTGGAAGGGCTGTTCAACGCGTTTCTGGAATCCAGCCAGCCCGACGAAGTGCTGGCATGTTGCGTGGCTTCCAAGATCGGCGCCCAGACGCCTCGGGAAATCATCGCCATCCTCCAGGACCACATCCGTGCCGCCATCTCGGAAGAGCCTTCCCGCCGGGAGCAGCGATTCAAGGACCTGGGCTATCGCTACTACCAGTCCGGCTCCCCCATCGTCAACATCATCGCCATCCTGAATTTCTTTCACCAGGGGTTCCTCCAGTCCCTGGCGGACACCGGGCTGCTGAACCGGTACTTCAACCAGGTCAACGAATTCTTCAATGAGTTGAAGAACGACACCACCAAGGGCTACCTCCACAAAGACCTGGACGAACTGGAATTTGTGTTCATGTCGGAATTCAAAAACCGGGAAGCGCTGAGTCCCCACATGAAATGGGTGCAGACGGTGGCCCAGGCCATTCGTTCCGACAACCCGGACCTGCTGGATGCCGCCCGGGAGATGAAGCAGGATCTCGATGAGTGGTTGAGCCGGCCGGAAACGCTGGTATTGCTGGGTGACGAACAGGACTGGGTCCGTATCCTCCACAATTCCATCGAACAACTGGTCACCACGCTGGCCCAGGACTATCCTTCCCGGAACTACCTGCAGATGTTCATCCTGGCCAAGGAAATCGGGAAGAAAACGTTGTATTTTCTTCACACCCTCAACGACCTGTACCTCTCCTTCCTGGAGAACCGGGAAAAACGGTTCGTGGAATTCATCTACAACGCCATGGCGGCGGACCGCCTGTCCCACGTCGCCGTGCTCTATGTCAAGAACCTGGAAGCCATGACCCGTATCTGGGGCGAACAGGTCCGGGGCATGATCCAGGAGCGGGTCGCCGAAGCGGTTTCCCGGGCCACCGCCACCGTTTCCGTCGGCGCGTTTGTCATGGAAGGGCAAAAGGGCCGTTTCTACATCTTTTTCCCGGACCGATACGGCGCATCCTTGGTGGGTCCGGTCCGGAAACTGAAGAAACAACTGGAGGACATCGCGTTTGATTTCGAGGGGAACACCATTGCCTTCCGGGCCACCGTGGCCTGCGTGGGGTTCCTGAAAGGTGAGTCCCTCTCCCGGGACCTGATTCAGAAACTGATCAGCTTCATCACCACCAAGGCCGACCTGTCCCAGGACGCGTTTTACAACCTGGAGGCGAAAGAAAAGAAACCGGTCATTGAAAGCATCATCCGGAGTTACAAGGAAATCCAGTTTATCCAGAACACCCTGAATGAAAAGAACCTCGAACTCTTCTTCCAGCCGGTTGTGGAAATGGAGAGTCGGGAGGTCTACAACCTGGAAGCGCTGGCCCGCATCGTGACCCCGGATGCCATTATCTCCGCCAAGGAATTCATCCAGACCGTTTATGATCTGGGCATGATCCTGAAACTGGACTCCCTGGTATTTGAATTGATCCGGGACTACCGGGACAAGATCCGGGAAGTCACCGACAAGATCTTCCTCAACGTCAGCCCGTTCTCCCTGAAATCCGCCAATTTCCGGAACATCCTGAACAAGACGGTGGCGGAGCTGAAACGGGTGGGTCTCACCCTGACCATCGAACTGACGGAACAGGCCATTTTGGAGAACGTGGATGTCATCCGGTTCATCAACGAACACTACGGCGTCAAGTTCGCCATTGACGACTTCGGCACCGGCTATTCGTCCCTGTACACCGTGGCGTCTTTGTCCCAGAGCGGCGCGGTGGCGTATCTCAAGGTGGACGGTGAAATGATCCGGGGAATGGAATCCTCTCCCGAAACCTTCAAGGTGGTCAACACCATTGTCAACATGTCCTACGCGCTTCGTCTCCAGACCATTCCGGAATACGTCGAGAATGAGCAGATCGCGACACGACTGATGGAAATGGGATGCAAGATCGGCCAGGGGAACTACTTCTGCCCACCGTCACCCATTGACAGTATCCGCAATCTCTGAAGCGGCGGCTTCCTGCGGCCTGCCGGGAGCGGCCACTGACGAACCCGATCATCCACCGCCGAACACCAGGTGCTGACCATGACAGATGGCAATGGCCAGTGCATCCGATACGTCCAGCGGTTCGGTCACCAGTGAAATCCCCAGCTGCTGTTCCACCAGGAAGCGGATTTGCTCCTTGTCCGCCTGTCCGTATCCCGCCAGCGTCTTTTTCACGGCAGCCGGCGAGTATTCCGCCACCGAAAGCCCGGCCTCGCCCAGCACCGCCAATGCCACGCCCCGGGCATGGGCCAGTGTCACGGTGGATTTCACATTGACCCCGTAAAACACCCCTTCCACCGCGGCGGTTTCCGGCTGCCAGGTGGTCACCAGGTCGGCCAACTCCCGGTGCAGCCGGGCCATGCCTCGAGCCAACCCGTCTCGACCCGGCTTCAGCACGCCGAAAAAAACAGGGGAGCAGTCTCCCCTGTCGTCACAGTCTACAATCCCGATTCCGGTGATGGTGGTCCCGGGATCGATGCCGATAATCCGCATTCAGGCTTCCAGTTCCGCCTCGTCAAAGTCCATGTTGGACCATACGTTCTGTACATCGTCGTGCTCTTCAAACGCATCCAGCAACTTCAACATGGACTGGAGTTTCTTCCCTTCCACCTGGGTGGTGGTGCTGGGGATCATGGAGATGTTGGCCTCCATCATGTCGATGCCGGCCGCTTCCAGCGCCTGCCGGACTTCCTCGAATGCCGCCGTCTCGGTATACACACCCCAGGTTTCTCCTTCGTCCACCACGTCTTCACCGCCATGCTCCAACACCAGTTCCATCAGGTCGTCTTCGGACACCTTGTCCTTTTCGATGATGATGTAGCCCTTCTTGTTGAACATCCAGGCCACCGACCCGTTCTCACCCAGGTTGCCCCCGTACTTGGAGAAAAGGTGGCGTACCTCCGGCGTGGTCCGGTTCCGGTTGTCCGTCAGCGTTTCCACGATCACCGCCACCCCGCCGGGGCCGTATCCTTCGTAAGTCACCTCTTCGTAGGTAACCCCTTCCAGTTCGCCGGTCCCTTTCATGATGGCCCGCTTGATGTTGTCCGCCGGCATGTTGGCCGCTTTCGCCGCCGCGATGGCCGTCCGCAGCCGGGGATTGGCATTCTCATCACCACCCCCCAGGCGGGCTGCCACCGTAATTTCCTTGATCAGGCGGGTAAACACCTTTCCCCGCTTGGCATCTTCCCTGGCTTTCTTGTGTTTGATGTTCGCCCATTTGCTATGCCCAGCCATACGACCTCCGTCACAGGAAAATCAGTATTCTTTACCGGCCGATTGTAGCACAGACGGATGTTCAGAGCATGAAAATCGGGGCCGCGTCCGCGTGCAATTCCTCGTAAATCATGCGCACCGAATTGATGGTGTGGCAGGTCGGACACCGTTCACTCCAGGCGTCCAGCGGCACATGGCATTGATCGCAATGAAACCGGAAGGTAAGCACATCCGCCCGGTCCACCAGCTCTTCCATGTACCGGAATGCGGTGGCGGTATCGCCTTTTCGGTAGTAAATGCGGGCCAGGAAGTGCGGAAGCGCCGGAATATACGCTACTTCTCCCTGGAGATTTTCAAAAATTTCCCGTGCCTTGTCCAGCATCTCCAGCCGGTAGTAGAGCTTCCCCAGGTAGAACCGGGCCAGCAGGTGGTGGTTCTCGTTCAACACGATCTGGCCGAGTTCTTCCACCGCCCGTTCCGGGTCCTCCGCCGCCAGCAGGTGGCTTTCAATTCGTTCCAGGAATACCACCAGGTGGGTGCG
>RFIZ01000054.1 GCA_003695105.1 Fidelibacterota bacterium | reverse complement strand
TTCCGGTACGGTCTCGGCAGCCACGGAAGGGACCATGCTGGGCATACCGTCTATCGCCATCAGCATCAATGCCTTCCATACCGAACATTGGGATACGGCTCAGGCGGTGGCGAAACTGTTTGCCTCCCAGGTGATGGCGAAAGGACTGCCCGGAGGCACTTTACTGAATATCAACGTACCCGATTGCAGGGCAGCCGATCTGAAAGGAATTCGGGTCGCCCGACAGGGGCAGGTCTATTTCAAAGACTGGTTCGACCAGCGGGAGGATCCCCGGGGCCGCCGGTACTATTGGATGACAGGTGAAATTGTCGATCCTTCCGAAGATGAACGAGCTGACAGTGTCCTCCTCCAGCAGGGGTACGTGACCCTGACGCCGATCCATTATCAATTGACCCGGGAAGATTTTCTCTCCGAACTGGAAACCTGGGATTTACATCTTTGAGTCATCCCCGCGGTATCCTGATCCTGGATTACGGCTCGCAATACACCCAACTCATTGCCCGCCGGATCCGGGAACAGCATGTCTATTCCGAAATCGTCCGTTACGATACTTCGGTCGCTGACATCCGGTCCCGGGCTCCCCTGGGTATTATTTTATCCGGCGGTCCCTCAAGTGTGACCGAACCCCGCGCTCCGTCGCTTCCGGCTGGCTTATTACAGTTGGACCTGCCGGTACTGGGCATCTGTTACGGCATGCAACTGCTGGCGCAGGAGCTGGGAGGCCGGGTAGAGTCCTGGGGGAGCGGGGAATACGGAATGGCGGACATCCGCGTTCAGAAACCCAATTCCCTGTTGCAGAATGTATCGGAACACACCCGGGTGTGGATGAGTCATCGGGACCGGGTGACGGCATTGCCGTCGGGGTGGATTGCTCTGGCGGCCACCGGGAACGGCATACTGGCCGCCATGACCGATGCGGAAGAAACCCGCCTGGGGATTCAGTTTCATCCCGAAGTGTCCCATACGGTGGAGGGGGAAACGATTCTGCGCAATTTCCTCTTTCGTGTCGTCGGGGCGGATGCCACCTGGACACCGGGAAATTTTGTTCAGGACCAGGTGGAAAAAATTCGGCAACAGGTAGGGGACAAAAAAGTATTGGTGGGCGTCTCCGGCGGCGTCGATTCCACGGTGACGGCTTCTTTATTGCACCGGGCGGTAGGGAAACAGGCGATTGCGGTAATGATCGATCACGGGTTGTTGCGGAAAAATGAAGCCGGGGAATGTGTGTCCGCTCTGAAGGATGGATTGGGAGTCAATATTCATTTGTACGACGAATCCCGTCGCTTTCTGGAACGGTTGCAGGGAGTGACCGATCCTGAAGAGAAACGGAAAATTATCGGAGATCAGTTTATCCGTTCATTCGAACGAGTGGCCCGGTCCTTCGGTACGATAGATTTTCTGGCCCAGGGCACCCTCTATCCGGATGTGATCGAAAGCGGTGTGAATTTCGGCCGGGGGCAGGCAGCCGTCATCAAATCTCATCACAATGTAGGCGGTCTGCCGGAAGACATGAATCTAGATTTGGTGGAACCCCTACGGGAGTTGTTCAAAGATGAGGTTCGCAATGTGGGACGCGAACTGGGACTACCGGAATCATTGATTACCCGGCATCCGTTTCCCGGACCAGGTCTGGCCGTGCGGGTGCTGGGAGAGATCACTCCGGAACGTCTGGAAATTTTACGTGAAGCCGATGAAATTTATTTGCGGATCTTGAGGGAAGAGGGACTCTATCAGGATATATGGCAGGCGTTTGCCGTTTTATTGCCCGTGCGGACCGTCGGTGTGATGGGGGATTCCCGTACCTATGATTGCGTCGTGGCGCTCCGGGCCGTGACCAGTACGGACGGCATGACGGCCGACTGGTATCCCTTCCCGGAACACGTCTTGCAACGCATATCGAATTCGATTGTAAACTCGGTCACCGGGGTGAACCGGGTGGTGTTGGATATTACCAGTAAACCTCCGGGAACGATCGAATGGGAATAACAGGATGATAGAGGAAATAGTATGTGTGGAATTGTAGGCTATCTGGGAAATAAACCGGCCACACCCATTTTAATCCAGGGACTCAAACGGTTGGAATACCGGGGCTATGATTCCGCCGGAATCGCTTTATACGAAGCCGGCGGAATTCAGGTGGTGAAGCGTTCCGGTAAAGTCAGGGCACTGGAAGAGGTTCTGCAGAGCCAGGCTTTCACCGCGACAGTTGGGATGGCCCATACCCGCTGGGCGACCCACGGCGCTCCTACCGATGAGAATGCCCATCCCCATGTCAACGGCGATGGCACCACCGCCCTGATTCATAACGGGATTGTCGAAAATTATCAGGTGCTGAAACATCAGCTCCAGAAAAAAGGAATCACATTCCGCACCGAAACCGACAGCGAAGTTTTGGTCCACCTCATTTCCGATTTGTTTCGATCGGAGCAACTTTCCTTCAGCGAGGCCGTCCGCATCGCCTTGCAAAAGGTGATCGGGGCTTACGGAATCGTGGTGATGAATGCTTCCCAACCGGATCAATTGGTGGCCGCCCGGATGGGAAGCCCATTGGTTCTGGGGATCGGTGAGGGAGAATACTATCTGGGCTCCGACGCTTCACCGATCGTGGATCATACGCGAAACGTCATCTACCTGGATGACGGGGAAATGGTGGTCTTAACCTCTGACGGTTATGAAATCAAAAAAATTGCCGACAATCAGGCCGTGGTTCCCACGGTGACTGAACTGACCTGGTCGGTCGAGGAGATTGAAAAAGGACATTTCCCTCATTTCATGTTGAAGGAAATCCACGACCAGCAACAGACGATCGTGGATACCATGCGGGGCCGCCTGGACCTGGAAGCGGGCACGGCTCATCTGGGTGGGATTCAGGATTGCCTGCCCCGAATTGAGCAGGCCAGTCGTTTCTATATAACCGCCTGTGGCACCAGTTGGCACGCCGGGTTGATCGGGAAATATCTACTGGAAGAACTGGCCGGGATTCCGGTCCACGTGGAATACGCCTCTGAATTTCGGTATCGTCGTACGATTTTGGACAGTGATACCGTGGTGATCGCTATCAGTCAGTCCGGAGAGACGGCCGATACCCTGGCGGCGGTGCGGAAGGCCAAAGAGGAAGGGGCACTGACCATGGGAATCTGTAACGTGGTAGGCAGCTCCATTGCCCGGGAAACACACTGCGGCATCTATACCCATGCCGGCCCCGAAATCGGCGTGGCCTCCACCAAGGCTTTCACCGCCCAGGTGACAGTGCTCTCCATGCTGGCGCTGATGATGGGTCGCCATAACCACCTGTCCCTTGCGGAAGGCCGCCGGATTGCCGGAGCCATGCAAAGCCTGGGAGACATGACCCGCAAAATATTATCCAACAGTGATCCGATTGAACAGGTGGCGCGGGAAAACGCACTGGCAGAACATTTTTTATATCTGGGTCGGGGACTGAATTTTCCCGTCGCTCTGGAAGGAGCCCTGAAACTGAAGGAAATCTCCTACATCCACGCAGAAGGGTATCCCGCCGCGGAAATGAAGCACGGTCCCATCGCCCTCATCGATGTGAAAATGCCGGTGGTATTCATCGCTCCCCATGATTCAACCTATGAGAAGATTCTGTCCAATATCCAGGAAGTGAAATCCCGGAAAGGCCGGACGATTATTCTGACCGATCGAATCACCTCCGACCTGAAGGAACTGGGAGATTATCTGATTGAAATACCCACCACCCACCGAAATATTTTCCCGATTCTGGCCGTCATCCCGTTACAGTTACTGGCTTATTATTTGGCGGTTTTGCGGGGGTGCAACGTGGACCAGCCCCGGAATCTGGCAAAAAGCGTAACGGTGGAATAGAGTTACCGTTCCATTCCCGAATTGTTCTAATTTCTGATCTATATCGGGGCGTTCCCTCAGGGGACATCCGCTGGTAAGGTAACGGCATATGCATCCACGTTTCGTCTTCTATTCCCTCAGTCGTATCCTGGGAATCCTGGCCATTGCCATGATTCCTCCCCTGCTACTGTCCTACTCCTACCATGAAACCATCCATTATCATTTTCTGTTTCCAATCCTGATCCTGGGACTATTGTCACTTTACTCCTATCGGTATCAGCATTCCAACCTGGATCTCACCATCCAGGAATCGATCCTGATTGTTGTGGCCTCCTGGATCCTGGCATCGGCCTTTGGAGCCCTCCCCTTTTTATTTGATCATATTTTGCCTTCTTATACCGATGCCTTTTTCGAGACCATGTCCGGGTTCACTGCCACGGGATCCACTGTACTTCCGGATATCGATTCGGTGCCGAAAAGTGTATTGTTCTGGCGGTCTGAAACGCATTGGCTGGGGGGGATGGGCATTGTGGTGCTGGCCATAGCCATTTTTCCGTCACTCCGTCACAAAAACACGCTGTTCAGTTCGGAAGCACCGAATCCCATCAGCGAAGAACGTCTCTTTCCCCGGATTGCCCAGGTGGCCCTGTCTTATTGGAAAGTATATGTGATCCTGACCGTGGTGGAGATTGTGTTGTTGCTGCCTGCCATGGGTGTCTACGATGCCGTTACCCACGCCTTCGCCACCATTGCCGGAGGCGGATTTTCGACCCACAATGCCAGTATCGCCTATTTCCACAGTTTGTATGTGGAAACCGTCGTCATGGTGTTCATGATTATCGGCGCCACCAGTTTCGTGCTCCACTACCAGGCCCTTCATGGCAAATTCCTGTACCTCAAGAATACGGCCATGCGTCTCTTTCTGTTGACCATTTTGGTGGGGACGCTCCTGGTTACCTTCAATCTCTATTTTTTTTACCACGGAGAAATGACCTGGTTGACTGCCTTGCGCAAGGCGGCCTTCCAGGTAGTATCGGTGGTTACCACCACCGGATTTGCCACGGAAGATTTCAAAGTCTGGCCGGCATTCAGCATCCTGGTGCTGATGGTACTGATGTTTGTAGGGGGCACTTCCGCTTCGACCAGCGGCTCCATCAAAATCTGGCGTTTGGACATCATGATCAAAGATTTTCGGCGCCGCTACCATCAAATTTTGCATCCCAATCTGGTGGAACATCTCTATGCCAACCAACGCCTGATCCCTCCCGGTACCCAGATCAAGGTTCAGGGATTTATCATTTCTTACATCACCATATTTTTCCTGTCGGGATTGATTCTGACATTGCTGGGGAATTCTCCCGGCACGGCATTCAGTGCTTCTGCAGCGACCTTAGGCAACGTCGGCCCCGGTATCGACCTGGTAGGGCCCTTTGATAATTTTGCCCATTTTTCCAGCCTGGGTAAATGGATCCTGAGTCTAAATATGCTTTTGGGACGGTTGGAGATCTGGACCGTCTTTACGCTGTTCCTGCCTGAATTCTGGCTGTGAGGATGTTGGATCAATTTCACCCTGAGGAACTTTTTCGGTTCCGTTGGGTCTATCTTCTACTGGTACCGTAAATTTAGCAGGTCAGTTTAGATGAATATGTCAATCAATCGGTTTCCGCGGTTTACCTTCCAGAGTTTGTTCTTGGGGTACCTGTTTCTGGTGCCGGCTCAGAGCTACGGTCAATGGCTGTTCAAACCCGACACAACACAGCCGGTGGTCCGGGAGGATTCCCTTTCCGCTCTGATCCAGACCGCCGCGGATTCCATTCCGGAAAGGTCTCCTGATACGACCTTTTCCTCTGTCCTGCACCTGGTTCAGCGTCGGCAGTATCGCCGGGCCCTGATGGCGTTACTTGACTGGGAGAAGCAGGATTCAGCCAATGGATCTCCCCTGTCCCTGGCGTTGAAAGTGCAATTGTTACGTGAGACAAACCATCCGGAAGAAGCCGGTCAGGAAGCCCGCCGTTTTCTGGCAACCTATCCGGTACATCCGCTCCGGGCACACATGCATTTTCTTCTGGGGGATATGGCGGTAGATCAAGGGAATTATGTGGATGGTTTAATGGAATACCTGCGGGCCCGCCAGACTCTGCCTCCCGATTCCCGGCCGGACACCCTGGACCAGCGTATACTTCGGCTTCTGGACCTGGCAGCTCCGGCTATGAAACTGGATTCTTCTCTGTCGGCCGAGTTTCGGAACCTGCAACCGGATCTCATCTCCTTCCTGAAAGCCTATCAGGATTTATGGGCCGGAAACATCGATCAGGCGGCTCTGGATCTGGCCACGGTGGATCGCTCACGTCTGACGCCGCCCTATGATGAACTCTATGATCGCTTATTGCTCATTTCCTATGAGCCCGGGAAACCTACCCTCCTGGTCGGTGCCATTTTACCACTGGAGGGAGAAACAGCCGATGCCGGACGTGCTCTCCTGGATGGAATGAAAAAAATGATCCGGCGAGTCGCGGATTCTCCGGTCCGGATACGGTTGTTGGTGGAAAACAATTTCGGGGACCCGCTGGAAACCATTCGGCTGGCACAAAAGCTGGCCGCCAACCCTCTGGTGAAACTGATCATTGCTCCGCCGGCGGACCAAACCGCCATTTTAACGGTTAATACCCTCTCCGGAAAAAACATACCGGTTCTGGTCCCGCTGACGACAACCCCGGGACTGGCGGATTTAACGGATTGGACCCTTCAATTCAATGGAGATGAGATTCACCATGGTCGGGCACTGGCCCATCTCTGTTATTCTGTTCTGGACCTGAAGGAGATGGCGGTTCTGGCACCCGGCGACAGTTGGGGGGTTCCCCTGGTGAAATCTTTTGTCGATGAATACACCTATCTGGGGGGGAACATCCTGATTCAGGAATGGTATTCCGGTGTCCCGGAAAATTTACGCCGGCAGTTTCTTTCCATTCGCAAAGTGGCCTGGGAACGGGAAGCCGAAGCCACCAAATACGATGCCTTTCTGGGAATGGAAATCGACAGTCTGGAAGGACTGTTCGAAGTCACCGATGAAACCTTTTTCGATCTGCCGGAAACGGAAGAACCGGCCCTGTCACCTTCCGATTCGAACAAAGTCGAATTGAATACCATTCCGGGTCTGCTGTTGCCCATTCATCCCGAAGACATCAATTACGTGGCGACACAGTTTCCGCTTTACAACCTGAACACGGTAGTCGTGGGTACCGAAGGATGGCAAAATCTGGATGTGTTGAATCAAGACATCGTCGGTCCCCACATTCAGGGGTTGACCACTCTGGCTCAGGTCAACCCGGAACAGCGGGAGGACCCCGACTTGCTCCGGGTGGAGAAAAACCAGCGACTTTCGTTCCTGCAGGGCAAAGATATCATCCGGTTTTTGACTCGGGTCGTTTCCGATAGTGTTCCCACCCGCGAATCCCTGGGGATGACTCTGGCCGGTATGCGGCAGGTCCGCCTGGACCATCGGGACGTATTATTTTCCGGGGAAGGTAGCCTGGTCAATCAGGGATACCATGTTTATCGCTATGAGAACCGGACCTTTCTGGATCAGGGTTTTCTGGACGGAGACACGCTCCTGACGGCGCCGGGATTGACGCCATGACGTATTACGTGGATTATTCCGCCCATTTTTCCGCCCCCGCCTTGAAAGCGGGTTTTTCATATCGCACCTGTCCCGAACCGGTGCGGCAGGTACTGGCCCGGTCTTTGGACTTGGACCCGGAGGGATTGATCGTGCCGCACCAGATGCATTCCAACCGGGTATTGTGGGTAGACCGGCCAGGTCCCGCCGGGGAGGCCGACGGTGTGTTCACCCGTAACCGGAACGCAGTCTGCTCGATTCAGGTCGCTGACTGTCTGCCGATACTGCTGTATCACCCGGACGGAGTGATCGGGGCGGTCCATGCCGGGTGGAGAGGATTGGCGGGGGGGATTCTCCCGGCGGCATTGACCCGACTCCGGGAGCAGGGTCTGGAACCCTCCTCAGTGGAAGCCGTCATCGGTCCGTCCATCTGCGGGCGCCACTTTGAGATCGGAGAGGAAATCCGGGACCGGTTTCCGCCGGAATTCGTTCAGGAACAGCAGGGCCGCCTGCAGGTCGATTTGAAGGGTATGGCCAGGGCCCACCTGCAGCAGGAGGGAGTGCCCCACCGGCAAATCTACGTGGATCCGGCCTGTACCTGGGAGGAGACCGGTCGATATTTTTCCTATCGGCGGGAAGGACAGGAAGCAGGCAGAATGATTGGAATCATCGGCTGGCGGAATCCCGGCGTTTGAAGAGTTCGCCGGGGAACCTAAATTCCATTTTTCAGAAAGGAACCTATGACTTACCTAGAGGCGGTCCTGTTGGGAGCATTGCAGGGAGTGACGGAATTTTTACCAATCAGCAGTTCAGGTCATCTGGTCCTGGGCCAGGCCTGGCTGGGGATTTCCCTGCCGGGAAAAACATTTGAAGTTGTTTTGCACCTGGGTTCCCTGATCAGTATCCTCCTGGTTTTCTGGCCGGACATCCGGAACCTGGTGTTGTCCCTGCATCAGACCGCCACCCGTCGATATGCCGGAATTCTTCTCTGGGCGACTCTCCCGGCGGCTCTGATTGGAATCTGGCTGGAAGAGTGGTTCGACCAGGCTTTTGACAGTCCCCATCTGGTCGCCGCCAGTTTGGTGGTCACCGGCCTGATTTTATTCGCCACGAAGTTTCTTACACCCGGACAGAGGGAGGTGGATTGGAAACGAGGCTTTTATATCGGCCTGGCGCAAATGTGTGCAATCGTTCCCGGCATCTCCCGGTCTGGTTCAACCATCAGCGCCGCGCTGGCCCTGGGTGTGGAGTCGCAGGAAGCGGCCCGGTTTTCCTTCCTGCTGGCGCTCCCGGCCATTGCCGGAGCCGGACTGTTGACCCTGCGGGAAGTGATGGTTACCCCCGAACTGGGTCTGCCCCTGGGACCGGCCCTGGCAGGGTTTCTCACGTCCGTCCTGGTGGGATATGCGGCACTGACCTGGCTGCTGCGGATTGTGTCCCGGGGAAAGCTGTACCAATTCAGTGCCTATTGTTTCATTCTCGGAATGTTAGCGTGGATCGTGTGAAATGGATGCAATACTGCTGGCTTTCATCGCCTATTTGATTCTGGTTCTGATCATCGGACTGGTGACAGTCCGGGTGACGCGGAATTTGGATGATTTTGCCCTGGGCGGTCAACGACTGGGACCCTGGGTAATCGCCTTTTCCGAACGGGCTTCGGGAGAATCCGCCTGGCTGTTGATCGGGCTCCCCGGAGCAGCCCTGGTGTCCGGCTTGCTGGAGCTGTGGACCGTCATTGGATGCGTCACGGGTATCATTGTTTCCTGGATTATTATTGCCAAACCGCTTCGACTGGCGACGGGAGAATATCAGGCCCTGACGGTCCCCGAACTGCTGGCTCGGAAAACCGGAGATGAATCCGGGGTGATACGCTTCCTCTCCTCGATTATCATCATTTGGTTTTTCACCTTCTACGTGGCGGCCCAGTTTTCCGGTGCCGGGAAAGTGCTGAATGTGACGTTCGGATTGAAAGAAATGGAAGGGATGATTATCGGCGCCGTGATCATCGTTTTGTACACCATGCTGGGCGGGTTCCTGGCCGTAGCATGGACAGATTTGATTCAGGGCATCATCATGATCGGTACCCTGGTGATTCTGCCCCTGGTGGCCGCCATCGAATATGCCCAGTTACACCCGGCTCAGTCATTGTTGGATTGGGGTACCCTTTTTGGCGGGAAAACGGGACTGGGGGCCTTTTCCGGCGCCGTTGCCGGACTGAGCTGGGGATTGGGATACATGGGACAACCCCATCTGGTCACCCGATTCATGGCCATCTCCGATCCGGATCAGATCAAAATAGGACGGCGTATTGCCACCGCCTGGGCCATACCGGCCTTCTTTGGAGCCATGTGGATCGGCATCATTGGTGGAGCCATGCTCCAGCAGGGAGTGTTACCCGTTCCAGCCGGGGAATTGACCGATCCGGAAAAATTGATGCCCCTCATGGCCACGACTCTATTGCCGGCCGGCATCGCCGGCATCCTGATCTCGGGCGCCATCGCCGCCATGATGTCTACCGCCGACTCTCAACTGCTGGTGAGCACGACGGTAGTTACGGAAGATTTATTGGGCAATTGGGCCCGAAAGCGTTCGATCAATCTTCTGGCGCTGGGACGGTTGTTCACCCTGATCGTGGGAGTGGTGGGATTCATTTTGGCCTGGAGGTCTACTGAACTGGTTTTCAGCATGGTTTCTTATGCCTGGTCGGGATTGGGCGCATCCTTCGGCCCGGTATTGATCGCCATCCTCTGGTGGAAAGGCGTCACCCGAAAGGGCGTGATCGCCGGATTGGTGACCGGGAGCGTGACCACCATTCTCTGGGCCAATATGAGCGACCTGCGGGCTCTCATGACCGAAAGGCTGGTGAGTTTTGTGCTGGCCTTTCTGGCTCTGGTCGTGGTGTCGCTGTGGGAGAACCGTCAGCATGCCGATTCTTGATTTCGCCACGGCCATTCGTCAGGTGAAAGCCGGGGAAATCCATCCCCTCTACCATTGCAAAGGATCTGACATTTTTTTACAGGATTTCCTGGTCAATGAAGTGGTCCGGGTCCTGCAAGAAAAAGGCAAGTGTGAGAAAAAAGTCCTCAGTGTCAGTGATGTGGGCGGGGGAGAAGTCATTGCCTGGATCACGACCACCGATCTGTTTACTCAGTACAAGGTGGCGCTGCTCCGGGATCCGCAGCAACTGCGGGGGAAAGAACGCAAGGAATTTTTGGATTATATCACCCGTCCCATTCGATCCCATGTTGTCTTTACCTTCGATGCTGGTGATCAGAAGAGAACGGCGATGCTCAAAGCACTGGAAGGAGCGGCGGTGACGGTCGATGTGTCCACGCCTGATGAAGTCAACCTGCGAAAATGGGTTCACTATCTGGCACAGGAGCGCGGACTGGTTTTGGCCGGGGAAGTGAAAGACTGGTTGGTAGCCCGGTCGGGAGACTCCCTGCCCCACATTCAAAATGATTTGGATAAATTGGCTTTGAATTTTCCTCCCGGAAAAACCATCACCCTGCAAGACCTGCAGAACCTGTCCGGCTGGCGACGATCCTTCGAACTGGATGATTTCCTTCGGGCCGTGGGACGGCGAAATGCTCACCAGGCGCTGGAAGTGGGAATGAAACTAATCCAGCAGGCCGATTCCATTCTTTTTCTGGTATTTCCCCTGTCCACCTTGTTTTCCGAACTCCTCTATCGTCACCTGGACCGGCAGGGAACTTTTCAATCGCAGCGGGGTTTTATCCCATTATCCTTTTCCATCCGAAAAGAATTGCCGGAATATGGAAAGAAATACACAGTCGAAGAGGTTCTGAAAGCGGTTCAGCATCTGCATGAAATCGATAAACGAAATAAACAGACCCAGTATCCAGCCCTTACCGAATTATCCCAATTCGTCGCCCGGGTTGTCGCCAGCCGTGCCTGAAGCCATTCAGTATACCGATGAAGAACTGATCGCCCGGTTTCAGGAGGGAGATGAACAGGCCTATATCGAGTTGGTTAATCGGTATCGCAACCGGTTGATGACCTTTGTGTACCGCTTTGTCAATGATTTTGAGCTGGCGGAGGATATCGTACAGGATACCTTACTCAAAGTATACACCCATCGACATTTTTATAAGGAAATAGCGAAATTTTCTACCTGGATCTACACCATTGCCGGAAATCTGGCCAAAACGGAGTTGAGAAAACGGAAACGGCGCAAAGTGACCAATCTTTCCCAGATGAGTCGGGATGACCGGGTATACGAAATCCCGGCCGATGATGCCGATACCGGTGACCGGGTCCAGGGACAGTTTGCCGAAAAACAATTACAAAAGGCCATTCAATCCTTACCACTGCATTTTCGCACGGTGGTGATCCTGAGGGATTTGCAGGAACTTTCCTACGAAGAAATCAGTAATATTGTCAACGTTCCGCTGGGAACGGTCAAATCCAGGATTAACCGTGCTCGGCTGCAGTTGCAAAAGGCTTTGAAAGAGTACCGATGATAAGGAGGTTGCTTATCGATGGATCGATACCAGTTTGAGGATTTGATATCCGACTATCTTGACAATTCCCTTTCCCTAGACTCCCGCCGCGAATTTGAATCCTACCTGGATTCGGATCCGGACGCACGCCATCTGGTCGAATCGATGGCGGACATGCTTGATACACTGCATCGGCAACCTCCGGTACGCGTTTCGGCCGGTTTCAACCAACGACTCCTGTCCCGGATCAATCGGTTGGATAGCCCGGTGTATACGGAACCGCCCAAAACGCGAACCATCATGGGGTTCCGTCCGCAATATGCCGTCCTGATGACGGGTCTGGCATTGGCGTTTGTTCTGGTAGGGTATGAATTGCTGCCGACTCCGGGCACCCCGACGTCGGCTCCGCTGCCCTTCGCCGCTCAATCCGCACCGGCTACAAACCTGCCCCAAAACCGTCCCGCCGTTTCCCCTGGAAATCCGACGGTATACCCGGCTCAGGGTTTCGCCAGTACTGAAGACGATTCCGCTCAGACCAACAGTCCTGCGGTTCCCAACCGTCCGGACTATAGCAAACAGATTCAGTTGGTGAAAAATCCCCGTTAGGATTTCCTTCTAGCTTTCATTATCCTTTTCAATTCCTTAGTTTTTCCGTCGGGAAAATCCCCGTATCGGAATGACTTTTTCCAACAAATCCATCCTGACATCCCTGCTGGTCGTTGGTGCCCTGGTCCTGGCCCTGGTGCTATATCCCGTGGAAGCCGGATTCGGATTTCAACTTCTCCGGGGTCTGGTGCTGGTCGGCGTTCTGGTGGTAATCCTGTTGATTACCTATTCCCGGTACCAGGAGCGACCCCGGGAGAACCAGGAGGAAAGTGCCGCTTCCATTCAACTGGAAGAGAAGGCCTTTCTGAATGAGTTGAAATCCCATTTCAAGGAATTGATTGATTCCGTCTTCCGGGCGGTCAAAGCCATTCATCCGGATTATGTCACCGGAATTTATATGATCGATCCGGATCAAAAGGGATTCACCCTGCAGGAGGCCACCCGTCCCCTGTTCCGGAAATTTGTCTCGGGCCACAATGATATCCTGAATTCCATCCTCAATACGGAGGATGTCCTCCTGCTGCAGGAAAGTGATTTACGGGAAAAATGGAATTTGATTTTCGAACCCCAAACCTGGCGCGGGTCCGAGTGTCTCATGGGGGTACGGATATTGTATAAACAGACCCCTATCGGTTGCATCTTGACGACCATTGATCATTTTTCCAAAATCGACAGCCGCGACCGGGAATTATTGAAAAACATGGGCGAATTCTTTTCTCTGGGGATGTCCAAAATCGAAAAAATCGAGCAGCTGCTGTCCGATAATTACTACCATTCCCGTATCGCCAGTCTGTTCGATGTCCTGGAAATCACTTCCAACGAAAAAGATTTGTTTGAAATGGTCCTGCGGATGTGTCGATCCTTTTTCTCATACGACAAATTGACGATCGCTACGCTGGACCCGTATGAAAACAACCTGTTGATTCGCAGCGTCGATGGTGTGGACAGTGACATTCAGGTGGGGAAAACCGTTCCGTTGGATCATTCGATGGCCGGATTGATTCTGCAGGAATCGAAAACGGTACTCACGGCCAACCGCTCGCAGGAATTCCCAGGCATGACCCGTTTCGGGAAGGAGATTCCCGAAGAGGATGAATTCCAGGTTCTGTTGGGCATTCCCATCACCGGGCGCAAACGGAACCTGGGACTGATCATGATGGAACGAAAAGGGCACCGTCCGTTTTCGCTGTCGGATCGCCACCTGATGGAATTGATGGGCGCCACCATCGGGTCCATCCTGAACTGGATCGACGAATATCAGCGAATGAAACGCAGCTCGATTCATGACGGCCTGACGGGATTGTTGAATCACAATGCGCTCATGGATCGCTTCCATGAAGAAATCGAACGGGCGGTACGATTCAATCACCGGCTGGTGACGATTGTTCTGGATTTGGACAAGTTTAAACGCCTGAACGACACCTACGGCCATTTATTCGGTGATCAGGTCCTGAAAGCGGTGTCCATGATCATGAAAAATAACGTCCGCAATATCGACGTAGTGGCCCGGTACGGCGGAGAGGAATTCGTCATCATTTTGGTAAATACAACCGTGGAAACTTCCTTGCCTGTAGCCCAGCGTATCATCACCAAGATTTCGGAATATCCGTTCGAAAAGGACGGAGAAAGCATTCGGGTTACAATCAGTGCCGGAATGGCTGAATTTCCACGTCATTCCGACCAGGTCCGGTCCCTGATCGAAAAAGCTGATCAGGCCATGTACCAGTCCAAAGCCAAAGGGGGAAATCAGGTGACCATTTTTCAGGAGGAGAAACCGGCTGCGGTTGGAACCAAATGAAGTCAGCACAGTTTCTCATGTCCGATGATGAAGGTTAAAATATTTCTCCTGGCTCTGGGAACGGTGTGGTTCACCGGTTGCATTGCGCCCGGCGGTGCCCTCAAGCCGGCACCCCCGTCGACACCATCGGCTCCGGAATCGCAGGAACCCGATCCGGAAGCCCTGCAACATTTCATGGACGCCCAGGTATATATGAACCAGGGAAATTACCCGATGGCAGTGATCGAACTCCAGGACGCATTGATTGCCGACCCCTCCATCAGCACGATTCATGTTAGCCTAGCCGAATGTTTTTTCAATTTGGGGAAAGCCGACCGGGCCTACACCCATCTAAAGGAGGCGGTGAAACTGGATCCGGAAGATCAAGACGCACATGAAATGTTGGGCCAGTACTATTTGATTAAAAAGGATTGGGCCCAAGCCCAACAGGAATTCACGATCCTGACCGAACTGGATCCAGATAACGTGGAGTATATCATCGCCCGGGGTGACATCTATAAAATGATGGAAGAACCAGAGAAGGCGATTGAATTCTACCTCAAAGGGTATTACCGGAACCCGGACAACATCACACCGCTGGAACAGGCAGCCCAATTGGCCGCTCAGTATAAGTTGGTGGATCAGGCTATGACAATATTACAGGAATTGATCAAAGTGGATCCGGATAACGAGCGGTATTTACAAGCCTATTCCGACCTGGCGGTCATGAACCAGGATGTAGCCACCGGAATTCAGGGGCTGAAACAATTGATAGCCATCCACGGAGATCGTCCCCAGTATCGTATTCAGTTGGCTTTGCTGTATGCACAGGAAGATCAACCGGATTCGGCGATTGGTACCTTACACTCCTTATTGGCCCGGGATTCCACCAATCAAATGGCGCTTCACCTGTTGTCTTCCCTCTATCTGGATCAGGAGGATTATGCCCGGGCGGAAACCTACGCAAAACAGTTGATTCACTGGTATCCTGACCAGCCCCGGGGCTACGTGGACCGGGCCATGGTTTACCTGACTCAGGATGATTACCAGCGGGTAACGGACGTTTTGACGCCGGTAGCGGACCAATTTGCCGAAGATTTTACCGTTCAATAC
>RFIZ01000053.1 GCA_003695105.1 Fidelibacterota bacterium | reverse complement strand
GTTCGATTCCGGTCCCTACGGGAAAATGATTGACAACCGTCATGGCGGCGCCGATTTCCCGGAACGTGGTCTCGTCCGGTTCCGGCGGGTAAGTGCCGTCTCCGAAGGGAAAGATCAGGACATTCCCGTAGGCATGGTAATGGAGGACATTGGAGAAATCATGGGCCAGAATAAAATCCCGAACGGCCCGGCTCTCCGGTTCCGAAAAAGCCGAATCGCCGTGAAAGGTGGGATCACAGGGATAGCCGGAAGAACCCGGTCCGCCCCAGTCGTAATCGAAATTCCGGTTCAGGTCGACCCCCCGTTCCGTCCCGGGACCACAGCCCGTATCCCGGCGGTTCTTCCGCTGCATCCCGCCCCCTCCGGGAAACATCGTCTGGTTATAGACATAGCCGTCCACGTTGACGATGGGAATGAACCACAGCTCCCGTTCGTTGGCAAGAAAAGTGAGTTCCGGATCGGTGCCGTACCCTTCACAGATCTGTTGCACGAAATAAAACAGATTCATCATTCCCAACGGCTCCCGGGCGTGGGTCAGACCGGTATACAACACTTCCGGTTCGTCTTCATCCTGGGTCGGGTTGTCCGACACTTTGAAGGCCCAGATGGCCCGGTTTTCTATCGTTGCGCCGATACTGTCCCGCGGGCTCACCAGATTGGGATAGCGGAGCGCCAGGGAATCCATCCGGGCCAGAGCTTCTTCCAGGGTGTAATTCCCCAGCAGACTTCCCAGGGGGAATTCCCGCTGCACCGCCGGTACGTTGCGCTCCTGGAAATAGGTTGTCAGGTCCGGGATATCCACCATCACTTTCCAGCCTTCCGCCACCAGCTGCGCTACGGCGGATCCGGGTACGGGAAGATGGAAATTTCCTTCCCGATCGAACCACCCGTCCTCAACCGGATATCCCTCCGCCGCCAGACGCTGAATGCCGTCGGGCCAGACCAGACCGATGGAGACCTGGGCATAGGGATCCGGCGTCCAATGTTGGCCATAGACCGCCGTCCACAGGAGGATAAGGATGAATCGACGAACGTGACTCCTCATGGGGAAAAAGTACTCCAGAACTCTCGATGAGGCAATGGAAATCAAAAAAAAAGGGCTCCGCAGAGCCCTTTTGAGCTGACATTCAGCTTCAGACGTTGTTTTTGATCCACTCCGTCGTGACAGACTTGGGCCGGGTGATCGGCAGTCCCAGAGCCCGGTTCAACACCATCTGGGACACCATTCCCATGGCCCGGCTGATGCTGAACAGGACCGTATAGAAACTGAATTCCGTCAGTCCAAAATGATACAGCAAGGAACCGGAAGCCGCATCCACATTGGGCCAGGGGTTTTTGGCTTTTCCCTGTTCCTTCAGCACCGGAGGTACCACTTCAAACAGATTCTTGACGATGTCGAACACTTCGTCATTCTCTATGTTTTCCTTGCCAAAATTCATGAAGGCCGTGTACCGCGGGTCAGGACAACGGAGGACAGCGTGTCCATACCCGGGAATGACCCGTCCGCTGTTCAGGCGATCCCAGACGAATTGGCGTAAATCATCCTGGGACGGTACCCCCTGGAAATGATCGCGGATTTCCAGGACGAATTTCAGACATTCCTGGTTGGCCAATCCATGCAGCGGGCCCGCCAATCCATTCAAACCGGCCGAAACGGCGTAATAGGGATCAGACAGGGCGGAAGCCACCGTAAGACTGGAGAAGGCGCTGACGTTTCCGCCTTCGTGGTCACAGTGAAGCATGAGATACAGTTGCATCAGTTTCTTCAATTTCCCGTCCGGATCGGGCAAACCCAGCATATGGGCGAAATTGGCACCCCAGTCCAGGTTGGGATCGGCGGGAATCCGGTCGCCTTTATTGAAACGCAGCCGGTACACACCGGCACCAATGGCCGGGAGTTTGGCCACCAGCCGCAAGCCGTCTTCCAGGATGGCCTTCCAGTACTCCTGTTTCTGAATTCCCTCATCATACCGTTGCCGGAAGATGCTCTCTTTTTCCATCACCAGGATGGCGGTGTTGAACATGGCCATGGGATGGGAATCGCGGGGCATGTGGTCCAATACATCCCAGACATAGCCCGGTACATCACCGTATTGATTGAGCTGAGCCTGGAGGTCCGCCAGACCTTCTGTATCCGGGAGTTCACCGGTCAGGAGTAAAAAGAATACTTCTTCCGGTAGAATATGGGCGATTTCCAGGAGGGGCCGGCCGCGAATTATCAAGCCCTTTTCGGGTGAAACGGCGGAGGTATCGCACGTCAAACCCTTGACTCCCCGCATACCGCCATAGGCTTGTCGTACGGTTACTTGACTCAGGATGGAGTCCCCCTTGGATTCCAGTAGTTGCTTTACTTCATAGCGCCATTCGGGAATTTTGGTCGCCATGAGGTCCATGAGCTTAGCCATTTGCTTCTCTCCTTCCTATGATGGGGATTGCCCGGCCTTTTGTTGCGCTTCCAGCACCGTGATGGCCGTCATGTTCACGATATCTTCCACGGTACTGGTGGCATATTGCAATAAGTTCACCGGTTGCCGCACCCCCATGAGTATCGGACCGATGGCCGTGGCATTTCCCAGTTTGGATAATAGTTTGTAGGCAATGTTGCCGGAGGTCAGATCCGGAAAAATCAGCACATTGGCCTCTTCCTGGAGGTTGG
>RFIZ01000052.1 GCA_003695105.1 Fidelibacterota bacterium | reverse complement strand
GCCCCCGGGAACCGGGTGCTGGAGCTGGGAGCGGGCACCGGACGTCTGGCCGTCCCTTTCTGTCAGGCGGGCTTTGAGTACACGGGTCTGGAACAATCGGAGCCCTATGCCGCCTGGGCCCGAACCAAACTGGAACGACAGCATCTGAACGGTGCCATCGTCGTCGGAGACATGCGACAGTTCGATCTGCCCGGTCGTTTCGATTTTATTTTTGTGGGGTTCAATTCCTTCCTGCATCTCCTCACCGATGAGGAGGCCCGGGACTGCCTGGCCTGTGTCCGGCGGCATTTGTCTGCGGAAGGACGCTTCCTGTTGGATGTGTTTGTACCCGCCTCCGCTTTTCTCCACCGCGACCCCGACCGGTTTTATCCCGTAAAGGAATTTCATCATCCCCGGGGCGGTACCTGCACTATCCGGGAACGCACCACCTACGATCCGGTGCGGGAGGTGCTGGACGTTACCTGGTATTTTTTCCGGGAAGACGACCCGCCGGAAAGGTACCGGTTTTCCATGCGCATGTTGTTTCCCGATACGGTGGAACGCCTGCTGGCGGAAGCCGGCTTCCGGATTGTGGCCAAGCTGGGCTCCTATGCCGGCGAACCGCTGACGGTGGATAGTCCCCTTCAGATCACCATCGCCTGCGCATGATCAGGACCCTGTTTTTCGACATCGGCGGCGTGCTGGTCGATCTGCACCCGGAGCGAACGGAAACCCTGCTGCAAAAACAGACCGGTCTGGACCCGGACACGTTGCGGGACCGTTTTCCGTTGGACGTCCATCATGACTATGAGCGGGGCCGGCTGGATGATCAAACCTTTTTTCAACGGGTGAAAGCAAAGCTGGGTCCGGAGGCACACAATCTGTCTCCATCGGCCTTTTGGCAGGCCTGGATGGCCATGGTAGGCCGGCCCAAACGGACCGCCGCCTGGATTTCCGTCCTCCGCCAGGAAGTGCCGGTCTGGTTACTGTCCAATACCAATCGCTATCATGTAGTGCACCTGCTGCCCGACTATCCCTTTTATTCTCAGGTGGACGGAGCGATTTTTTCCTACGAGACCGGATATCGCAAACCGGAAGCGGGTATTTTTCACCTGGCCCTGGAGCGGGCCGGTGTGGCCCCGGAAGAGGCTCTGTTCATTGATGACGTGGAAGCCAATGTGACGGCGGCCCGGGCGGTGGGACTGGAGGCGATCCATTTTCACACCCCGGAGCAACTGGCGGAAGAATTGCACCGGAGAGGCTGGAATTCCTTTGAGTGAATTTTCCCACCGCGGGGACGAGAAGAAGGCCTTCGTCCGTTCCATCTTTGACGACATTTCGCCTCAGTACGATTTTTTAAATCACTTCCTGAGCCTGGGGGTCGACCTCTACTGGCGGCGGAGACTGGTGCATTCTCTTTCTCTCCCCGAATCGGGCCTCGTCCTGGATGTGGCCACCGGGACCGGAGACGTGGGTCTGGCTCTGCGGAAACGGTACCCCACGGTCCGGGTTGTGGGACTGGATTACGCCTATCGGATGGTCGTCCGCAGTCGGGCGAAGACCCGCCGGAAAGGGGTGACGGGCTTCCCGGCGCTCCAGGGTGACGGGGAATGCCTGCCCTTCCGGGACGACCAATTCGATGCTCTCACCATCTCTTTCGGGTTCCGCAACATCGGTCACTATGAAGTGGCCCTGGAGGAATTCGCCCGGGTGCTGAAACCGGGGGGGGCCCTGCGTATTCTGGAATTCGCCCAGCCCCGCTCCCGCTGGTTCGGTACAGTCTACCAGGCCTATTTCCATCACGTGTTGCCGCGACTGGGCGCCCTGTTCTCCCGGTCGGACGCGTATCGTTACCTGCCCGAATCGGTGGATTATTTTCCTGCCCGGCAGGAGTTGGCGGCCTTGTTGGCGGCGCACCGCTTTGATCACATCCGGATTGAGGACCTCACCTGGGGCGTGGCCACCCTGATTCAGGCCCGGAAACCGGGAGGAGCGAAAGCGTCATGAGGACTTACGGTATATTCTGGCTGGTGGGGATGGCGCTGATCCAGGCGCAACCGATTGAGTGGCAGTCCCTGGGGAGCGAACGATGGCAGTCCATGAGCGGTCTGGCGCGCCTGGGGGAGAGCTTCTATGTGGTGCACGATACCAAACGCCCCGGGGAAGCCAAGGTCGGTCAAATAACGCTGGGGAGGAAAGGAATCCGCTATACACCGGTCGTCTGGACCGGCATCCGTTCACCGGTGGATTTGGAGGCCTGCGCCCTGGTTCCGGGAACCCGGCAACTGGCGCTGCTGGAGAGCTGGGGTACGCTGCGAATGGTCCGCATCCTGCCGGATCATCGGGTGCGGGTCGTGGATCGCCGGACGATTCTGCGGACCTCACCGGAGGAAAACCTGGAAGGGCTGGCCTTCATCCGTCGGGGTGAACAGCGCTGGATTCTCTGGGCCGACCGGGGAAGTGACAACCGGCCGGGCAAGATTTATTGGGCGCCCTTTCCCGCCGGGCAGGACACGATCATCGCCACCGGTTCCATTCCCGTTCAGGCGCCCTGGAGCGCGCCGAATCTCCGGTCGATTTCGGATCTGCTGGTCAGGGATCACCGGGTCTACGTCAGCTCCGTCCTTGATCCGGGCGATGCGGGACCCTTCTCCACCCGCATCTACCGGGTGGGCACCGTACAGTTCCGGGCCGGTACTCTGCAGCTGACCGGTTTACCGGAACCGGCGGACGTGTTCCGAATCGACGGCCACAAGGTGGAAGGGCTGTGGGGGGACGCCACCGGCTTCTGGCTGGCCACCGATGACGAAAATTCCGGCGGGGCGTTGGGATATGTCCCCTACCGCGAAAGGGGTCGCCCATGAGGAAAACCGGCCTGCTCCTGCTCTTCGGCTGGGTGACCTGGCTTTCCGGTCAGGGCACCTGGATCTATTCCGGTCGGAACCATCCCGAATTGCACTGGCGCACGCTCCGGTCGTCCCATTTCCGGATTCATTACCACCAGGGACTGGATTCGATCGCCGTTCGGGGAGCCGCCATCGCCGAACAGATCCGGCCCGTCCTGCTGAAACAGGTGGACCAGGCGGATCTGCCGGTGGTGGACATCACCTTCACCAGCGAAGATGAGATTATGAACGGCTATGCCCTCTGGACCAATTCCATTTTTATCTGGGTGGACCAGAATGACGCGGCCCTCTGGCTGGAGGATGAAAAATGGCTGGAACAGGTGGTGGCTCATGAACTCCAGCACGTGGTCTTGTTCAATGCCCTGAAATCGGTCTGGCTGCCGGAACCGTGGAACTATCTCCTGTCGGGAACGCCGGGCTGGTTTGTGGAAGGACTGGCGGAGTACATGACCGAGAAATGGCGTCCCTACCGGGCGGACCTGTCCCATAAAGTTCACGTCCTGTCCGACAAAACAGCGGACATGGACCCCCACCATGACGGCTTTTCCAAACTGCTCTACCTGGCGGATCGCTTCGGGGATTCCACCCTTGTAAACATCATTCATTACCGGAATAAAGCCAAAATAGCCGATTTCGAAAAAGGATTCAAAAAATATACCGGACTGACGCTGGAACGGTTCGAAGAAGACTGGCGCCGCCACATGAACACCTATTACTATGGGTTTCGGGCTCAGAAAGAAGCCCTGGAGGAGGTGGGAACGGTGACATCCCTGCCTGTGACATCGGCGGCAGCCGTGCTGTTTTCACCGGACAGTTTTCACCTGGCCGTGATCGGAAAAAAGGACGACCAACAGTTGGACCAGTCGCTCTTGATTCTGACCCGCGATACGACCCGGCCGAAACCGTCGATTCTCACCACCTGGTTCCGCCGGAAAAAGAAAACCAAACAATCCCGCAAAAAACCCGTCAAATGGACGAGTCGGGAAATCGATTACGGTCGGTTTCATTCTCAAATGTCCTGGACGCCGGACGGCAGTCGCCTGGCCTACGCCAAATATCACTACGGCCCGCATCAATCGCTGGTGTGGGATATCCGGATCGCCGATCTGAGGGCGAAAAAACCCCGTCTGCAATGGGTGACCCATAGCGGGCGTTGTCAGTATCCCGACTGGTCACCGGACGGGAAGAGCCTGATTTACGTCCGCCATGAAAGGGATCGATCCAATCTGATGCAATGGGATTCCCACACCGATTCGGTCCGACCGCTCACTTCTTTCCGGAACGAGACCCAGTTGCTGACTCCGCGCTGGAGTCCGAACGGACAGGCGATTGCGCTTTCCGTGGCGGGACCCGACGGGAATCTGGACCTGTATTTGGCGGATCCCGTTTCAGGAGACCTGCGGCGACTCACCACCAATCCCGGAGCCGATTATGGTCCCGTCTGGCATCCCGACGGCCGCCGGATTACCTACACCTCCCACCGGAAGGAAGCAGGGGTGGATGCGGCCCCCAACCTGTACACCCTGGACGTGAAAACAGGAGAAATCCGGCAAAACACGGATGTGGGCGACGCCCTGTGGTCCAACCAGTGGACTCCCCGGGATTCGACCGTTCTGGCCTTATCCCTTCCGGTTCAGGACACCCTGCAGGTGGTGGCCGTCGATCCCGCCCGCCGGGCCACCACCCAACCCCTCACGCTGCGACCCTATTTTGCCCGGTGGCAGTCCCATCGTCCGCCCGACACGCTGGACCTCCACTTTCATCCGCCACTCACGGTTTCCTATTCGACCGGACCCTATCAGTTCTACCGGCACCTCAAACATCTGGCCAGTTTTCTGTTTCCCGGGCTGCCCAGCGTGTTTGGTTTCACGGCCTGGACGGACGCGATGGGGAGGCATATCCTGGAAGGAGTGGGTGGAGCGGATGTGACGGGGAAAACCCGTCCCTGGGCTATTCTGTCCTATCTGAACCAGGCTTCCTACCTGCCCTGGAGTTTTACCTACACGTCCAACAGTCAGTTTACCTTCCGCTATTACGACCGGAGCCGGAGCGGACTGATCGAGCAGGTGGACGGGCTGGACCTGGCGGCCTATTGGGTCTTCAACCGGGGGGAGTCCCTCAGCAGCCAACATTGGTTGCGGCTGAAATCGGGTTGGTATCGCCGGAGAGTCGTTACCGTTTCAGATTCCATCGATGCCGCTACGGGAGAATACATCCCTCGCCGTCCCGCTCAATATCACGATCTCCCGGTACCCATCGGAGGAACTCTGGGACTGACCACCCTGTCCTACCAGTGGCTGGATCGTCGCCCCAGCCTGCGCAATCAATACCTCCCTACTCAGGGCGGTGGACTGTTGACCAGTGTGGACGTAGCCGACCGGTCTTATTACGGCGATTTTACTTTCACCCGCTGGAATCTGGATGCCTTTGTGAATGTTCCCGTGGGCGACGGTCCGGCCCTGTACGCCCGGATCGTGGCCAAAGCCATGAGCGGGACTCCGGCTCCTCAGGATTCACTGGCACTGACCCGGGATCCCAATCTCTACTTTCCCTATGGGGCGGGTGATCTGGGAGTGCTGTTTTTACCGGAAAATTATAATCCCCGTGGCTGGAACGGTGTTCGTCTTGGCGACCGTCTGGTGTTCAGCTCCCTGGAATTCCGGGCGCCGTTGGTGCAAACGCTGCCGATCAATCTTCTGGGCCTCACCCTGGGATCCTGTACCGGAGCACTGGTCATGGAGGTGGCCAATGCCTGGACCCATGGCGGAACTCCGCCGGCTTGGGTGACAACCGCCGGGTACGAAGTGAAAATCGGCCTCCAGGCAGGGAACACGCCGATCGTGTTCGTTGCATTGGGCCAGGCTCAGGAACTGGACGGCTGGAATCGCGGCGATCCGCCCCGGTTCTATGCGCGGCTGGCATTGATCAATCCCTTCTAAGCCCATCGGAACCAACCGGTCCCCGCGGATATTGTTGACGGGATATCAGTGACGGGTGACGAGTGACAAGAGGGTCGGAAGTCGAAGGTCGAAAGTCAAAGGTCGGAATGGGTCTTTCCCGCAAGCTCCTACCAGTGGCCCAAATATTCAATGTTCATTATTCATTATTAAATCTCTCTGCGTTCTCTGCGGTTAAGAAGTGACAAGTGACGCGTGACGAGTGACAAGAGGGTTGCAGGTCCAAGGTCGAAAGTCAAAGGTCGAAATGGGCCTTTCGCGGAAGCTTCCGATAATGGCCCAAATATTCAATGTTCATTATTAAATTTCCTTTGGTTCCAATTCGTGAAATTCGCGTCATTCGCGGTTTCCCATCCATTGCTATACCTATACGGTGTTGGGCGCCCACGCCCCGTAAGCATCCACTCCGGAGCGCAGGCGTCTTTCAGGTTTTTACTTCACCAGCACCAGCTTCCGGCGGGCCGTGAAGCGGGCGTCGGAGTTTATGGCG
>RFIZ01000051.1 GCA_003695105.1 Fidelibacterota bacterium | reverse complement strand
TCAATTCTTCGATCCGGGCCGTGGACCGGGGATCCAGGGCCGACGCCGGTTCGTCCATCAAGATCACCTCCGGCTGCATGGCAATCGCCCGGGCAATGCAGAGCCGCTGCTGTTGGCCACCGGAAAGCGTCAGGGCTGAATCCTGCAAGCGATCTTTCACATCCTCCCACAGTCCGGCCCGCCGCAAACTGGTTTCCACCAGTTCATCCAACGACCCCTGGTAACCGTTGAGCCGGGGGCCCCAGACGATATTCTGGGCAATGGATTTCGGAAAAGGATTGGATTTCTGGAACACCATTCCGATCCGGCGGCGGATATCCACCACATCCCAGGCGGGATCATAAATGTTGCGGCCGTGAAACAGGATTTCGCCCTGGAAACGGAAGGAATCAACAAAATCATTCATCCGGTTGAAACAGCGCAGCAAGGTGCTTTTGCCACAGCCCGAGGGACCGATGATGGCCGTGACCCGGTTTTTCTCTACCTCGAAACTGCAGGGTTTGATGGCCGGAAAGGTTCCGTAATGAACCGTAACCCGGCGAATACTCAGGACAGGATTCTGAATGTGAATGGACATAGGATCACCAACGAATTTTTTGGGAAGCCCGGTAGCGCAACCAGACGGCGGCGCCGTTCAGGAGCAGTAAAAATACCAGCAGGACAATGATTCCGGTGGCGGCCAGCTCGTGGAATTCGGCCTGGGGCCGGGAGGCCCAGTTGAAAATCTGAATCGGCAGAGCCGTGAACGGATCCATGAGACCCTCCGGCACGAAGGCCACATAGGTCAGGGCGCCGATCATGATCAACGGGGCGGTTTCGCCCAGGGCACGGGACATGGCCAGGATAATTCCGGTGAAAATGCCCGGAGCCGCGGCCGGCAGCACATGGTGAACAATGGTCTGCCACTGGGTGGCGCCCAGGGCGTAGGCCCCCAGGCGGATGTTTTTGGGAACCGCCCGGATCGCTTCCCGGGAAGCAATAATAATCACCGGCAGGATGAGGAGACTCATGGTCAGGGCTCCCGCCAGAAGGCTCCGTTCCAGCCGGAAAAAACGGACAAACAGGGCCAGACCCAGAATCCCGTAGACGATGGAAGGCACTCCCGCCAGATTGGCAATGTTGATTTCGATGAAACGGGACCAGGGCCCTTTCCGGTTGTATTCTTCCAGGTATACGGCCGCTGCCACGCCCAACGGTACCGAAATCAGGAAGACCAGACCCATGAGCCAGAGGCTGCCGACCAGGGCGGACTTGATTCCGGCCTTGTGCGGAAACCGGGAAGGGAAGTGAGTCAAAAAATCCCAGGACAGGTGACTCCAGCCCGAGGCCAGAACGTGACCGATCAGGACCACCAGCACCAGCAGGGACAAGCCGGTCAGCGTTCGGGCTGCCCACCGGAAAAGACGCTCTTTCCACACCCGGGCGTTGCGGGGATTGTTCCAACGGTGGTTATTCATACTCTTCTCTGAATTTATGCATGACCTGATGAGCCAGTATATTCATGAACAGGGTCACCACAAATAAAACGGTGCCCACGGCAAAAATGGTCTGGTACTCAATACCCCCGGCTGGAGTGTCGCCCAGGCTGACCTGAACGATATAGGCCGTCATTGTCTGGATGCTTTCCAGGGGATTCCAGGTCAAATTGGGAGTGGCGCCGGCGGCCAGGGTCACCGCCATCGTTTCGCCGAAGGCCCGGGACAGGGCCAAAACAAAGGAAGCCATGATTCCCGACAGGGCCGACGGGACCACGACACCGTGGGAGACTTCAAACGTGGTGGCGCCCAGGGCATATCCTCCTTCCCGTAAAGACCGGGGAACGGCCCGGAGGGCGTCGTCGCAAAGCGACACCACCATGGGTAAAATCATGATTCCCACCACCAGGGCGGCGCTGAAGGCATTGAACACCTGCATGGAAGGCAGGATCTGCCGTAGGAGGGGAGTCACAAACGTCAGGGCAAAATAGCCGTAGACCACGGTGGGGATTCCGGCCAGGATTTCCAGCAGCGGTTTCACCACATTCCGGAAACGTTCGGAAGCATATTCCGACAGGTAGAGCGCCGTAATCAGACCCACCGGAAGAGAGAGCAGTCCGGATCCCACCACTATCAGTAACGTACCGCTCAAAAGGGGAAGAATCCCGAAACTTTTCGGTTCCAATAATGGTTCCCAGCGGGTTCCCGTAAAAAATTCCCACAGAGAAACCTGCCGGAAAAAGGTCAGAGTTTCTTCCCCCAGGACCACAATGATCGACAAGGTGGTCACCACGGCAATCAATGCGGAAAGAGCGAGGATCCAACGGATCCACCGCTCTTTCATTGATCCGGACAATTGCTTTGGAATCATCCGGCTTTCAGGATATCCTCGATTTTTAGACCGATGGTTTCCTTGCCACTGAACAGGGAGCCCGTCTTACGGGCGGCAAAACGAGTCCGGTCATGTTCATAGGCCGCTTCCGGCAGGGCCACGTACCCCACTTCGTTCACCAGCTGCGGAGCGTGATCCAGATAGAAATTCACAAAGGCAGCCACTTCTTTCCGCTGGGCGGACGCCGGATTGACATAAATAAAAATCGGTCGGGACAGGGGCTGATAGGATCCATTATTGATTGTCTGCACCGACGGAGCCACCGGTCCGTTTCCACCGTCAATGGGAACGACTTTCAATTTGTCGGTATTCTCCTGATAGTAGGCAAAGCCAAAGAATCCCAGGGCGTATTTGTCACCGGCGATTCCCTGGACCAGAACATTGTCATCTTCACTTTTGGAAAAGTCACCCCGACAGGCCTGGGATTTCCCGTTGATGGCTTCGGTAAAATAATCGAAGGTGCCTGAATCGGTCCCCGGTCCGAACAGATGGAGGGGTTCATCCGGCCATTCCGGTCGAATGTCACTCCATTTCTGCACATGGCTGCCGGGTTTCCAGATCAGATTGAGTTCGTCCACCGTAAGGTAATCCACCCAGTCATTGTCCCGGTTGACCACCACCGACAGGCCGTCAAAGGCGATGGGCAGTTCGATGAACTCGATATCGTGATCCGAGGCTTTCTTGATTTCCTTTCCTTTGATGGGACGAGAAGCATCATTGATATCCGTTTCACCGATGACATATTTCTTGAATCCGCCTCCGGTGCCGGAAATTCCGACGGTCACCCGCACCCGCGGCTCCACCTTGCCGAATTCCTCTGCCACCGCCTCCGTGATGGGAAAGACCGTGCTGGAGCCGTCCACTTTCACCGTTCCCGAAAGGCCGGCGGTCGATGAACTGCCCGATCCCCCGCAAGCCAGCAGGGTGATCACGGCTGCCGTTACACTGCTACTGATAAAAAACCGTTTCATAGTTCCTCCTAGGTTAAATCTTGAATTGAAACGTAACGCCGCCGGTAGTGAGAGCGTCACCTTTTGCGGGAACCTCCCTTCGCACCACCGGAATGATGTCCAGACCTTTCTCCGGAGTGAAGACCACTCCCAACGTTTCGTATCTGCTGGAGGCGGATCCTTGCCGGTGCAGATCCACCCGTCCCAGCAACCGGAGATTACTCAGGCCCAGGGTTCCGTAGAGGCTCACCAGTGATTCGGTCTCCAACCAGGTTTGAGAATGAGTCCGTGCATTGAGATCCGCGCCCAGACGTAGTTTTCCCGATGACCAGCCGCTAAAAACTCCCAGAACCGACACCTGATCGGTGGTATCCACTCCCACATCCTGACGCTCGGTGGAAGCCACGATTCCGGCATTCCAGCCGGCGCCTTTATCCAGACGGGGTTCACCCCAAAAGGCCTGTACCGACAGTTTCTTATAAGCATCCCCTTCCGGTTTTTTGTAACCGGATCCGTTGGTAATCAGGATACTGGTGTGAAGACGGGACAGTCCCAGGGCGGGGTAGAATCCCAGACCCAGGTCGGCTGAACTGGAGAACTGGAAACGATCCATGGCCGATTTTTCCACGGCCCGGTAGCCCCAGGTTTTTTCCTGGATCGGGAACAGGTTCATTCCCTGAAGTCCGATGACCACCTGACCCAGGGGAGTGTCCCAATCCATTTGAGCCAGTTTGATATACAGAGTCCGGGGCGAAACTGAGGGATCGATATCGGTTTTGAAGGTGTATCTGAGGCGGTCGGACACCTGGCGTTTGTATCCGAAATAAATCCGGGAATACTCGAAGGAATTCGTGATGGACTCATCCGGGTTCACCCGGTAATGGTAGTAGACCGTACCGGAAAAAGCTCCCGTGTTCGCATTCATGGACGAAACCAGTATTCCCAAAATGACGAGTTTTTTCATGGTGAAAAATTCCTTTTCTGAAGGGGCAGAGTTTAGCGGTTGAATGTTAGAGTTTTGTTAGGATTGGATTAGAATCTGGTTATCCTGTCCCGTTCCGGAAGATTGCCTTTGAATGGCATCCGGGAGGAGATGTATACTTTCCGGAAGTCCAACCGTGTAATTTTTTCACAAAGATGAATGACAAGCCGATACTGATTGGGATTGCCGGCGGAACCGGTTCCGGGAAAACCACGATTGCCAACGCCCTGGTCCGGGAATATGGTGAGGGGGAAGTGGTGATACTTGAACAGGACGCCTATTACCGGAATCTGATTCACCTGCCACCGGAAGAAAGGCATAAGGTGAATTTTGATCACCCGGATTCCATTGATATTGAATTATTTCTGGCACAGGTTACCGATTTGTTACATGGAAGGCCTATCGAAAAACCACGGTACGATTTTGCTACTCACATCCGCCTGCCGGAAACCACGCCAATCCAACCCCATCGCGTGGTGGTCGTGGAAGGCATATTGGTGTTGCATTGGCCCCGGTTGCGGAACCTGTTGGATATCAAAATCTATGTCGAAACCCCGGCCGACATCCGGTTTATCCGCCGGTTGCAACGGGACATCGATGAACGGGGCCGGACGACCCATTCGGTTATTCAGCAATACCTCAATACGGTCAGGCATATGCACGAACAATTTGTGGAACCCTCCAAATTTTATGCCGACATTATCATCCCGGAGGGAGGTCAAAACACGGTAGCCATCAATTTACTTCGCACCAAAATCGACTACACTCTGAGGACGGAATAATCATGCCACCCCACATCCATACCTCTTCCGGCTGGATTGAAGTCATTTGCGGAAGTATGTTCAGCGGAAAGACGGAGGAATTGATCCGGCGATTGCGCAGGGCCGAAATCGCCCGCTATAAAACCATCATTTTCAAACCCCGAATCGACAATCGCTACAGCGAAGACCACATTGTCTCTCACAATCAATCCAAAATGGAATCCGTATTGGTGGAAACTTCCCGGGACGTTTGGGATCAGGCCCGGTCTTACGATGTCATCGGAATTGACGAAGCCCAATTTCTGGATGGCGATATCCTGACGGTGTGCCGGAACCTGGCGGCGGCCGGGAAACGGGTAGTGATCGCCGGTCTGGATACCGATTTCCGGGGGCAACCCTTCGGCCCCATGCCGGAGTTGATGTGTGAAGCCGATTATCTGGACAAACTCCAGGCGATCTGTGTCGTCTGCGGGCAGCCGGCCACCCGCACACAACGGAAAACCGCCCAGGCGGAACAGGTCGTTATTGGTGAAACCGACATTTACGAAGCACGCTGCCGCCATTGTTTTCAACCCCCGGAGGACCTATGAGTCATATCACTGGTGTGCTAGGAATCGCCGTTCTGCTTGGGATCGCGTGGCTGATGAGCAATAATCGCCGGAACATTCCCTGGAAAATGGTCGGATGGGGTTTGCTTCTTCAGTTGGTTTTCGCCCTGTTCATCCTGAAAACCCCCCTGGGCCAGCCGTTTTTCCGCTGGTTCAATACGCTGATTCAGAAATTGCTCAGCTTCAGTGACGCCGGATCCGATTTTCTGTTTAAATCCTTCGGTGCCGGCGTAGTGGAAGGTCCGCTCATGAATTTTGCCTTTCGGGTTCTGCCCACTATAGTGTTTTTCAGTTCGCTGATGGCTGTGCTCTACTATTACGGCATCATGCAATGGGTCGTTCGGGGTATCGCCCGCCTGATGCAGAAGACGCTGAAAACCAGCGGAGCGGAAACCCTGAGCGTTTCGGCCAATATCTTTGTGGGACAAACGGAGGCGCCCCTGATGATCCGGCCGTTCGTGGAACGCATGACCCAATCGGAACTGATGACGGTCATGACGGGGGGATTCGCCACTGTGGCCGGGGGGGTCATGGCCATGTATGTGCGGATGCTGGCGGACATTCCCGGTATCGCCGGCCACCTGATGGCGGCCTCCATCATGAGTGCGCCGGCCGCCCTGATCGTTTCCAAAATCATTTTCCCCGAAACGGAACGTCCGGAAACCCTGGAGGTCTCCCGGATCGAAGTGGAAAAGACCGAAGACAACGGCATGGAAGCCCTGGCCAAGGGAGCCACGGACGGGATGAAACTGGCGGCCAATGTGGCGGCCATGCTTATGGCCATCGTGGCCATGATTGCCCTGGTCAATTCCGTACTGGGACTGCTGGGCACATCCCTGGAAGAGCTGTTGGGCTGGGTCTTCCGGCCCCTGGCCTGGACCATGGGCGCGCCCTGGAACGAGGCCGGCACCCTGGGGTCCCTGATGGGAAAAAAACTGGTACTGACAGAATTGATTGCCTACAGTGATTTAAGTGCATTAAGATTGGAACACGCCATTTCGGATCGTACCGCCATCATTGCCAGCTATGCTCTGTGTGGATTTGCCAATTTTGCTTCGATTGGAATTCAACTGGGCGGGATCGGTGGTATGGCGCCTTCCCGCCGCTCCGATCTGGCACGGTTGGGTCTCAAAGCCATGATAGGTGGTGCCATTGCATCCTGGATAACCGCCTCGATAGCAGGACTATTGATTTAGAGTGAGGACTACATGCGATTGATTCTACTGGGTCCGCCGGGAGTCGGAAAAGGCACCCAGGCTCAGCGACTGAAAGATCACTACTCCATCGTTCATTTGTCCACCGGGGATATCCTGCGTGCGGAAATTGCCGCCGGTTCGGAGCTGGGGAAACACGCCCAAACATTCATGGATGAGGGTGAACTGGTTCCCGACGACATATTGTTGGAAATGATGAATCAGCGTTTGCAACAGCCGGACTGCCGGGAGGGATATCTCCTGGATGGATTTCCCCGCACCATCCCCCAGGCCGAAGGTCTGACGAATCTGCTCCAGGCATTGGATCAGTCCCTCGATGCGGTCGTGGCGCTCACGGCGGACCGGGAAGAACTGATCCGGCGGCTGCTTCTGCGGGGGAAAACTTCGGGACGCACCGATGACAATCTGGCGGTCATCCGGCAACGGTTGGATGTATACCAAACCCAGACCCAACCGCTGGTGGACTATTATCAACGCACCGGTTTGTTGGTAGAGGTAAACGGGATCGGAGACATCCCGGAAATCACGGAACGTATAATTCAAGCGATTGAAGCCCTATGTTGAAAGTTGGATTAACCGGTGGGATCGGCTGCGGCAAAAGCACCGCCAGTGCGATTCTGAGCGAATTGGGGGCGTATATCTTTGATGCTGACAAAGAGGCCAAACACATTCTGGACACCAACGAAAGGGTCCAGAGCGAATTGATCGCCGAGTTTGGTACCGATATTCTGGGCCCTGACGAAACCATCGATCGGAAAAAACTGGCCCGGGTCAGCTTCCAGGATGAAGATCATCAATTACGATTGAATGCCATCGTTCATCCCTACATATTCGAGGAGATCGATCGCCGGTTCGCTCAGATTTCCTCCCAGGGGAAATATCCCCTGTTCGTGGTGGACGGTGCTCTCATCTTCGAATCGGGGCTGGATCAGCATCTGGATTATATCATTGTGATTTCTTCCACTATGAAGCACAGGATCGAACGGGCGCTCAGTCGCGGGACCCTGACCCGGGAGGAGATCATCAAACGGATGGAATTGCAATGGACGGACGAGGACAAAATCCACAGTGCTGACTTCGTGATCCACAACAATTCTACCGAAGAGTCCCTCCGGGAACAGGTAGAAGAAGTCTATCGCCGCCTGACGTAACCGATTTTCGGTAGAAGGATTGCTCCCAATCGGGAGATCGGCCTAAATTGTAATACAAGACATATTTGTCTTATTATGTACATTCAACGACCATCCATCCCCGGTTTGACGGCAGAACAGGCTCGTTGCCCGTTACGGCTGACCGTCCGACAGGCTGGATAGATCGGAGGATCCCATGCGACCTGTTCCCACATACACCTCCATTCAGGATCTTTTTCTGGATGCCATCCGGGATGAACAGGAAGCCGCTGCCTGGTATCGGGAAGCGGCCCGCCAGACGTCCCTCCCGGACATCAAAACTTTGCTGAATCGTCTGGCGGAGATGGAAGATCGTCATGCCCTGGAACTGAGCCGCTGTTTGGATGCCCTGAATAATCAATATGCCGTGCGGGACGGGATCTTGTCCTCCTTTGGCGAAACGGGGCTGAACTTGGATTCTGGAACGATTACAGGAAAACCTCATGATTGAAATTCGTATGCACGGACGGGGAGGCCAGGGGGCGGTGGTTGCCTGCAAAATTCTGGCGTCCGCCTTTTTCAAAGAAGGAAAATTTGCCCAGGCATTTCCGGCCTTTGGAGTCGAACGTCGGGGCGCGCCGGTGATGGCCTTCATCCGCGTCGATGACAAACCCATTCATTTGCGGACCGAAATTTATTCACCGCAACATCTCATCATCCTGGATCCGACCCTGCTCCAAACCGTCGATATAACCGGGGGACTGAAACCCGGCGGCACCATTTTGATTAACAGTCCCCTCTCGGCCGAGGACTATCCCCAACTGGCGTCCTATGCTCTGGCCACGGTGGATGCCAACGCCATTGCCGTCCGGCACGGCCTGGGGTCCAAATCTTCTCCGATCGTCAATACGGCGATCCTGGGCGCCTTCTCCCGCAGCACCGGACTGATTGGAATGGACGCCCTGAGTACAACAATCGCTTCCTACGTGCCACTCAAACCGGAAGAAAACGTGGCCGCCGCCCAGGAGGCCTTTACCCAGTGCCACTTCACTGAATCGACACCCGTATAGGAGTTTCCCATGGGACATGTGTTAATCGACCAGGAAGGAAAACCTGTTTTTGCCGCATCGACGGGACGAATGGAATGGAACCATACCGGTTCCTGGCGCTACATGCGCCCCCGCTATGAAAACAAACTTCCCCCCTGCACCCAGGGTTGCCCGACCCATGAAAAAATTCCTCAATATTTTGCTCAGGTGAAACGCGGCGACTACCGGGGGGCCTGGGAAATCATTCTGGAGGACAACCCCCTCCCCGGGGTCTGCGGACGGGTCTGTTACCATCCCTGTGAAGATGTCTGCAACCGGGGCGAATTCGATGAACGCATCGCCATCAATGCGCTGGAGCGGTTTGTGGCCGATCAAAACCTGGACCGAAGGTATCCCGCCTCTTTTCGACAGCCCTCCAACGGTGTGAACATCGCCATTGTGGGCTCCGGTCCCGCCGGTCTGTCGGCGGCGTATCAACTGGCACGGCGGGGAACGGCGGTCACCATCTTTGAAGCGGCTGCGGAACCCGGTGGTATGCTGCGTCTCGGTATTCCCGAATACCGTCTGCCCCGCCACATTCTGGACAAAGAGATTCACGACATTCAATCCCTGGGAGTGGAAATCCGCACCGGGCAACGACTGGGAACTGACATCACCCTCGAAGACCTCCAGAACCGTTTCGATGCTGTGATTCTGGCTCTGGGAGCCTACCGGGGACGCGCCGTGGACCTGCCGGGACGTCACCTGAAAGGCGTCCGGTCAGCCCTCGATTTTCTTCGGGAACTGAATACACACCAACCCGTGGACCTGCCGGAGCGGGTGACGGTGATCGGGGGAGGAAATACGGCCATCGATGCCGCCCGGAGCGCCCGTCGACTGGGAGCCGACGTCACCATTCTCTACCGTCGCTCCCGGACCGAAATGCCGGCTGTACGTGAAGAAATCGAAGCCGCGCTGGAAGAAGGGATCGATCTGAAAGAATGCTGCACCCCGGTGGAGGTTCTGGGGGATGAATCTGTCCGAGGATTGCGTTGGATCAAGACGCGCCTGGGGGAACCGGATGACAGCGGCCGGCGCCGCCCGATTCCCATTCCCGGTTCGGAAGCCGTGTTGGAGACGGGAGCCGTTCTCCTGGCCATCGGCGAACTGCCGGAGTTGGAGTCACTGCCTGCCCTGGGTACCACCGGATCCCGGATTGCCGTCAATGACCATTATCAGACGAACCTGGAAGGTGTGTATGCCTGCGGCGATGTGGCTGACGGCCCGGTGGGAACGGTGGTTGACGCCATCGCCACCGGAAAAGCGACGGCCCTGGCCGTATTGCATTCCCTCCTGGACCAAAAGCCCGCCGCGAACCAGCCGCCGGTGGTCACATACGATCAAATCAACCTGGACTATTTTCGCCACCAATCCCGTCCCGCGCTGCCGCACCTGGACGTTCGGGACGCTGTTCAGTCCTTCACGGAAGTCAATCAAACGCTTTCCCCCGACACCGCCGAACAGGAGGCCGTGCGCTGTTTCAGCTGCGGTACCTGCATCGAATGTGACCTGTGTCTGATTTACTGTCCCGACGTGGCCATCACCCGCGGTTCCAATGGAGTACCCTATGTGATCAATTACGATTTTTGCAAAGGATGTGGCGTCTGTGTAGAGGAATGTCCCCGGGAGGCCATGACCTTTGAGGAGGAATTATCGTGCACGAATTAGCTCCCGCCCTGAAACCGTATTTCAATGAGGAAACCACCGAAGACATTCTGGTCATCGAAGGCACCCATGCCGCCTCGCACGCCGCCCGCCTGGCCCGGGTCCAGGCCATTTCCGCCTATCCCATCACACCCCAGACGTCGATCGTAGAACTCTTGTCCGAAATGTGCGCCACCGGTGATCTGGATGCACAATTCATCAAAGTCGAGTCCGAACATTCTGCTCTCGCCTGTCTGGTAGGAGCGGCCTCCGCCGGTGCACGATGTTTTACCGCCACCTCTTCCCAGGGGCTGTTGCTGATGCACGAGATCATTCACTGGGTCGCCGCCGCCCGCCTGCCGATCGTCATGGTGAACGTGAACCGGGCCCTGGCGCCCCCCTGGTCCATCTGGGCCGACCAGACGGACAGCCTGGCCCAGCGCGATACGGGCTGGATTCAATTTTACGGCGAGAGCAATCAGGAAATCCTGGATACGATCCTCATGGCCTATCGACTGGCGGAACAGGTCATGCTTCCGGTGATGGTGAACATGGACGCCTTTTTTCTCTCCCACACCGCCGAACCGGTCGCCCTGCCGAAACAGGAACTGGTAGACCGCTTCCTGCCGCCGTACCAGCCTGAATTCCGGCTGGATGTGAACCATCCCCGCGCCTTTGGCGGCCTCGCCAAACCGGATGTGTACATGGAATTCCGCTATCACATGCAACAGGCAATGGAAGAAGCGCTCCAGCTCTGGCCCGTCATTGCCGAAGAATACAAATACCACCTGGGTCGCTGGCACGGAACCGCCATCGAATCCTACCGCTGTGAAGACGCCGAAACGATTCTGGTCACAGCGGGAACCATCACCGGGACTACGCGCCTGGTCGTCGATCAATACCGGGAAAACGGGGTTCCGTTGGGTCTGGTGAAAATCCGGATGTTTCGTCCCTTTCCGGTGGAAGCCCTGCGGCAGGCCCTGGCCCAGGCGCAGCGCGTGGGAGTGATCGACCGGAATCTCTCCTTTGGCCAGGGCGGCATCTTCTACAGTGAATTGAAATCCGCCTTATACAATGGCGATCACCGGCCCCTGCTCAATGGGTATGTCGCCGGCCTGGGCGGGCGGGATGTAACCCCCGACGTGCTGGCTGAAATCGTGGAACACCTCATTCACAGCGAGACCGGACAGGATCTGGTCTGGATAGGAGTGAAAGCATGAGTCAGATACCCGTATCCGTCCCCGCGCAGGAAATCATGGGTTCGGGACATGTGGCCTGTCCCGGCTGCGGTGCCGCCATGGCGATGCGCAACGCCCTGAAAGTGCTGGGACCGAAAACAGTCGTCGTCATTCCGGCCTGTTGCTGGTCCGTGATTGACGGTCCCACTCCCCATTCAGTCGTGGGCGTGCCGGTGATACATACGGCCTTTGAAACTGCGGCGATCACGGCCACCGGTGTCCGGGCCGGCTTGCGGGCCCGGGGGGAAGAGGACGTGAATGTCATGGCCTGGGCCGGAGACGGCGGTACCTTCGATATCGGGTTTCAGTCCTTGTCCGGAGCGGCCGAGCGGAACGAGGACATCATCTATGTCTGCTATGACAATGAAGCCTACATGAACACGGGGATCCAACGCAGTTCCGCCACCCCCTGGGGAGCCTGGACCACCACCACGCCGGTGAACAACCCGAAATCCCGGCCCAAGAAAAATATCGTCGACGCCCTGGCGGCGCATCATATTCCTTACATCGCCACCGCCTCCGTGGCCTATCCCGAAGATCTGGTCAAGAAATTCGAACGCGCCAAATCCATCCGCGGCATGCGTTTCATTCATATCTTGTCCCCCTGTCCCCCCGGTTGGAAATCGGTTCCGGAACAATCGATCCGGATCTCCCGCCTGGCGGTGAAAAGCCGGGTATTCCCTTTGTTTGAAGTGCTGGACGGATGGAAATACCGGCTCACCCAGGATCCGGAACCGGTGCCGGTGAACGAGTACCTCCGTCTCCAGGGACGGTTTCGGCACTTGACGCCGGAAGCCATCGATCAAATTCAACAGGATGTGGATTCCCGCTGGAATCAATTACAACAGAGGATCGCGAGTTCTTTCTAATCTTCACATCCCGTAGCCGGATTTTCTCTGGCAGCCCGATCCGGAGGTACAGCCGGGTCATTCGCCCGGTCGCTCATCCGGACCAGCTTCTGTTTCCCCTTGATTCTGCGGTCCTTTCTGAGATCGGCTCTCCTCTTTTTCATTTCCGTCTTTACCCTTCATTTCGGTTTCGGTAGAAAGGAACATCATGGACATACGCAATCGACGCATTCTGGTGCTGGGTGGCTGGGGCCTGGTAGGCACGGCCATTCTCCACAAACTGGCGGAACGTCAGCCGGAAAAGGTGATCATCCTGAGCCTCCGTCAGTCGGAAGCCGAAGAGGCCTGCCAAACTATGTCCGCCACCTATCCGGACATTCAATTTGTTCCGGAGTGGGGCAATATTTTCGTCCGGGATACGCTGAAAGATCTCACCCGGGAAGAATTGCTGGACAATCCGGTCCATCGCCAGACCTTACTGGACGACACCATGGAGGAGTTCACCGACGAAAAACTGGGCGCCTCCTTCCTGCACCAGGTGATCTCCCGGCACAAACCCCATATCATCATTGACAGCATCAACACTGCCACGGCTCTGGCCTATCAGGATTTGTATTCCGGCTATTACCACCTGAAACCGCTGCTGGAAGATCCTGGCCGATCCGCAGACCAGTTGAACGGGGAAGTGGAAAAAATGCTGACGACTCTGTACATCCCTCAAATTATCCGTCACATTCAAATCCTCCATGCCAGCATGGTCCAGAACCAGACGGGGGTCTATATCAAGATCGGTACCACCGGAACCGGGGGTATGGGATTGAACATTCCCTACACTCACAGCGAAGAACGCCCTTCCCGGGTGCTTTTGAGCAAATCGTCTCTGGCCGGGGCCCACACTTTGTTACTCTTTCTCATGGGTCGCACTCCCGGAGGTCCCATCTGCAAGGAAATCAAACCGGCAGCCGCCATCGCCTGGAAGGGGATCCAGTACGGGGAAGTACGGAAGCACGGTCAACCCATCCGGCTGGTGGATTGCCGGCCGGAAGATGCCATGGTGCTGGGAGGCACTTGCGATGTTACCTACCGGGGAACCTGGCAGGATCTGAAGGATAATCTCAAATCGGTGTATATCGACACCGGAGAAAACGGAATTTTTTCTCTGGGAGAGTTTGAAACCATCACCTCCGCCGGCCAGATGGAATTCGTCACACCGGAAGAAATCGCCGAAAACGTGATCCTGGAAATTCTGGGTGACAGTACGGGCCATGATATTATCAATGCCCTGGACAATTCCATCATGGGGCCCACCTATCGCGCCGGATACATGCGGCATCAGGCCCTGCAGGAAATGCAACGGCTGGAAAAAGAATACAATACCTGCAGCGTGGCCTTTGAAATCCTGGGACCGCCCCGCCTCTCCAAACTGCTCCACGAGGCTCATCTTATTCAGGGCGTGATCGGCAACCTGAGGGATTTGCCTCAACACGAACCGGAGGAGGTCTCCCGCAAAGCCGAAGCCCGGATTCAGTCCGATCAGCAGGCGCGGGCGGAAATCCTGTCCATCGGCATTCCGATCCTGTTACCAGACGGGAAACGACTCCTGCGGGGTCCGGAAATCAAAATTCCCGTTTATCGGGGAGAAGACACCCTCCCCATCACGCCGGAAAACCTGGAAGAATGGGCCCACGCCGGCTGGGTGGATCTGCGGGTGACCAATATGCGCCGCTGGCAGGCACGGATCCAGGGGATTCTGGACTATATCCACTCCCTTCCGCCGGAGGATACCAGTTCCCAGTACCATCACGGGTTACGCTACTGGGGCCAGGATCAACCCTTCAATATTGGCAAAGTCGCCGCCTGGATTTTCATTCAGGAGGATAAGGGCGCCCGGATCAAGCGCTGATTACCGGATCGTTCTCCGGTAAGCCCGGGGTCGATCCAAAATTTCCCGCAACAGCACGGCTTGCCGGAGACCTTCCGGTGATGTCAACCAGGACCGAATCTCCGCGGCGCGGCCGCTTCCTACGGGGAGTGGTTCCGCCGGGGGTTTTTCTTCTTTCAGATGTTCCAGGACATTCAGAGGTTCCGGTCCCGTTTCCTCCGGCTCCGGTGAAGGGGACGGCGGTTCAACGGTCGGAGGTGGCTCTGGCTCCGATTCCCTGACGGGAGCAACGGAAACTTCCGGTTCGACAAATTCCTGAAACAGGTTTTTCAGCCAATCCGGTTCCGGCGGTGGTTTCGGTTCCTCTGCCGGTCCTTCCTCCACGGCTTCCAACCGCCGCCGGGCGGCCTGCTGCTGCCTTTTTTTCAACAGCCCCGATAAAAGGTACAGGACCAGTAAAACGATCCAGTACCC
>RFIZ01000050.1 GCA_003695105.1 Fidelibacterota bacterium | reverse complement strand
CAACCAGCCGGCCGGCTCCCATTTCGGTCGCGCCGCCTGGTACCTGTTTCTGAATGAAGAAGGGGAGTTGGTCGATGCCATTCCCGGAACAGCAGAAACCCACCACGGCCGGATTTTCAAACAGCTTGACCCGGATCAATTGCCGGAGGCCCTGGTGGTGCATCACATGGGACCCCATGCCCGGGATATCGCCGCCCACTGGAAGGTGGCCGTGTTTCACATGGGGGGGCGGATTACGGCTCAGGAGGCGGCCCGGGATTATTTTCGCGGAGAACTGGTTCCACTGGAAAAACCGGGGGTGTCATGATTACCCCGGATATGTACATCGAAGATCTGGTGCGGCAGTATCCCGAAGCCATCGTGCCCCTGGCGGACGCAGGCCTGGTGTGTGTCAAATGCGGGGAACCGCTGTGGGGTACCCTGCAGGAACTGGCCGACCGGAAACGGATTTCCGATCTGGATCAAATTCTGGAACACATCAACCGAACGATATCTCACCGTGAACGTCAAGCCGAATAAAGGAAAACGCTTTCCCTGGACCCGTATTGCCGGTGGTCTCGTCATAGGCGGGGTACTGGGCGGGCTTTATTCCGTCCTGATCGGTTGCCGCACTGGTACCTGCCCCATCACCAGCCATCCCCTGTACAGTATGCTCTATGGTGCCGTTCTGGGCGGAATCTGGTTCCTGCCCACATCCGATAAAACCAAAACTACGAACCCGCAATCCAAGTCAGTGGAGTAATTGCCATGCCTATGTTCGATTATCGTTGTGAAAATTGTGGCCATGTATTCGAGGAACTGGTCTGGTCCAGCTCCGTCCCGGATGAAGAGATCTCCTGCCCCAAATGCGGAGCCCGGAAAGCAAAGCGCTTGTTGTCGGCTCCGGCAGTGAGTGTGGGTGGTTCCGCTTCGTCCACTGCACCCTCCGCCGGATCCTGCCGCGCTCCATCGGGATTCTCCTGAGCCGGGTAGTGTCGTCTCCGGTTCGGAGACAAGCCCTCGTTAGTTCCGACGATTTTCGCTACATTCTGCGCTTTAATTCAGGAAGAATATGAAAGATTCACGTCTCGACCAGTACTTGCAGGCACCCAAAAAAGCGCTTTGGACCCTGGCCATTCCCATCATGATCGGTATGGGGATCCAGACGCTGTATACCGTAGTGGATATCATTTTCATCGGGCGGCTTGGGGGAGCGGCCATCACAGCCGTGGCCTTCAACATGCCCCTCTTTTTCTTTGTCATGGGATTGACCATGGGACTGGGTACAGGGGTGACCGCCACCGTCGCCCGCTACATTGGGGAACGGGATAAAGTCAACGCCGACAACAGCGCCGAACATGCCGTGGTGCTGGGCCTCCTGATCGGCACTCCGCTTATGCTGATTGGTTTGCGCTTTGGTCCCCAGTTACTGGCGGCCCTGGGGGCGCCCGCCGATCTTTTACCCATGTCCTGGTCCTATCTCCGTATCATTGCCATCGGATTACCCTTCATGATCTTTTCAGGCTTTTTCCGGTCCATCTTGTCCGGAGAAGGTGATACCCGGTTCCCCATGATGGTCGCCGGATTGGGTACGGTTTTGAATATCATACTGGATCCCATTTTCATTTTTGCCCTGGATTGGGGCGTCCCGGGTGCTGCCATGGCCACCATCGTGAGCCAGTTCGTTTCCTTTTCCGTCTACTTTTACATGCTCTACGTGAAAAAGCATTCCTACATAACCTTTAAAATCAAACATTTCCATCCCGATGGGACAATTTTCAGACATATTTTTACGGTAGGAATTCCCGCTTCTCTGTCCATGATAATCATGTCCATTGGTCAGGGCGTCTTCAATCGCATCCTGGTTTCCTATTCCCCCGAGACGGTGGCAGCCTACCAGATCAGCGGTCGTGTGGACATGCTGGTGTTTCTTCCTATTATGTCGATCGGGGCGGCCCTCACGACTCTGGTGGGAATGTTCTACGGAGCCCGGGAGCCGGGAAAACTGAAGATGATCGTGAAATACGGGTATGGTCGTTCTGTCGGGATCACGTTGGTGTCCTCGCTATTGGTCTTCCTGATGGCACCGCTCATCGTGAAAGGGTTTACGCCGGAAACGGCGGTTCAACATATTGCCCTGACCTACCTGCGCCTGATTGCGCTGGTCTATCCCATTGTGGCGGTTGGCATGACCAGCGGTCGGATTCTCCAGGGATTCGGCAAGGGAATCCCGGTATTGACCATTACTTCCATTCGCATTTTGGTGGTGTCGGCACCCCTGGCCAGTTATTTCGCCTTCGTGGTGCATAAACCGCTGGAATGGGTGTGGTATTCCATGATGATCTCCACTCTGGTGTCGGCCTTCATCGGCATCACCTGGGTCCGAAACACCTTCCGGAAAGTGATGCCCGTCCTGATGCGCGCGGCATGAAGATCGATTCCAGATTGAAACCCCTGCTCGGATCGCTCCGGGGCTGGGAGGTGAAGGAAGGCGGATTGGAGAAAACGATTCCTCTCCCGTCCTACCAACAAGGTCTGGAGTGGGTGAACCAGATTGCCCGGGAAGCCGAAAACCGAAACCATCATCCGGATCTGATCTGGACCTACCACAAATTGACTCTGCGGCTCATGTCCCACGATCGGGGCAGGATTACCCGGCGGGATGTGGAGTTCGCCCGCTGGATCGATAGCCATATCGGTTCGTCGGTGTGAGACCTGTCACACTCCCATAATTCCCTCCGGAGTAGGTTGCCGGCGGTTGTAACCTAGAAAGGAGCGGAATATGATTTGGAACTCCCATCGAACACCGGTTCGGTTTCGGGGTTGGTTCTTCGCTGGACTACTATCTATCGGCACCTTCGGCCTGGCCGGAAACATTTCACCTGCAGCATCCAATCCGAATTTGCCCACCCTGACCCCGGAACAGATCCGGGCGATTCAACAATTCCGGATGGATCAAAAACCATCCCATCAACTTCAGTTACCCGGAGACCGGACGACCCGGATCCGGGAGAAAAACCGCCATCGCCCCCGGCAGGTGACTTCTCCCGCCAGGCAGTACATTCGAGCTCTGGACCAGTCGATCTGGGCGCCTGCTCCGTCCCGTTCCCACTCCGGGCATGGGCAAGGGATTCACCGGGATCGTTCCGATCGAAACGACCGGATCGGGTTGTCCATTACCGTCAACGGTGTGGACGCTGACACGGAGGTGGTCGGGACCGATCTCGTTTTTCGGGTCGAATTTCCCATGGGCAGCAATCAGGCCATGGTTCATAGCTGGATCGACCTGGATGACGACGGTGTTCTGGATCCCGCGGTGGACGCAGAACTCGATTCGCCGGGACCGATCATGGACAATGACATGGATGACGAGGACCCGACCCCCGGGTTCTATCAACACACGATGCGGGGGAACGACCCCGAAAGTCCCACTCGTTTCGCCAATTTGACCTTTCTCATGGAAGTGACCGATATGATGGGGGGCGAGGATGTGGCCAGTGTGCATCTGGATCCCCTGGCTTCGCCCTATTCGGTTTCCGGATCGGTAACACCGCCCGTCGATCATGTTCTGGTGTTTGCCTTCCAGTTGGATACGACCATGACGGATACGGCTCCCCTGCCCTGGGGAACGGCCACTGACACCACGGGGGTTTATCAACTCTTCCTTCCGGATACGGGGCATTACGTCCTCCTGGCCTTCGATTTTCTGGATATGACCGACGGAATGGTTCCGGACACCTTCTATTTCGACGTTCCCGTGATGGGAGCGGAAGCGGGATATGATTTCCACTTCGTCACCCCTCATTCGGTGATCGCCGGGACGGTAACGGATGAGCTGGGTGCCCCCATTCCCAACGTGCACGTCTGGGTGGATAACGACGGCGGTCCCGGATTCAACGGTCTGACCGACAGCAGCGGCTACTATGAAGTAGCGGTCCCTGAAGGAGACTGGCATCTGGGTGTGGATAAGATGGATCTGATCCCGGACTACCTGGTGCCTCAGGATCAATGGGTCTATCTGGGAGATTATGATTCCCTCTGGGTGGAATGGACCGCCTATTCGGCCGATGCTGGAATTCAGGGCTCCGTCATCGTCGACGGCCAACCCCTGCCGGACGTCCATGTGTTCGCCTGGAGTGAACTGGGTTGGACGGAAGGTCCTACCGATTCCACCGGGATGTATCATCTCCAGGTGAGTTCCCAGGCAGACGCTGCCGGCGGCTATTGGGTCGATCTGGATTGGAGCCAGCTACCCCCGGACATTTTCTTCATGGTGATGCCGGGGAATGTCCTTTCCGGTGCGACTCAGGCTGATTTCATCGGTATGCATGTCACCGGCGGGGTGGAAGGTATGGTGTACGATGCCCAGACCCTGGATCCCATTCCCAATGCCTGGATTCATGTGTACAATGATTCCCTGGATTTTGGCTGGGGAACCGATCCGTCCGGATTTTATCACCTGCCCTTGCCCAACGGTGTCTATTTCATGGAAGCCGGTGCGGAAGGCTACGACTGGATTCAGCTCGATTCCGCTCTGGTCGTGCAGGACCAGTATGTCGTGCGGGATCTTTACCTGCATCCAATGCAACTGGACGGATTTATTTCCGGTTGGGTCTATGACGTAACCAGTGGTCAGCCCCTCCCGGACGCCGAAATCACCGCCGGGAACGACCAGTACTTTGACATGGTGTTCACCGATGCCAGTGGATATTTCGAAATGGGGCTGCCCTTCGGTCATTACGGGGTCCGGGCTGCCAAGGAAGGCTATTCCAACGATTTCGCCTTCGATGTCGATTTAAATCCCGTGCATCCGGATACCATGCTCACCTTCTACCTGGCACCGTTCACACCCGAAGCGGTTCTGGAGGGTCAGGTCTGGGATGCGGAAACCGACTTTCCGGTCTGGGGCGCCAATCTATTTGTCGGCAATGAAAACTATGCCTTCCAGACATTCTCCGATGAAAGCGGTTATTTTTATCTGGAAGTGCCGGCTGACAGCTTCCACGTCATAACCGTGGCTCCCGGGTACGAACCCTCCGAAGATGATATCGATCTGGCCGTGGGGGACACCCTCTGGCTGGATGTCTATCTGGATCCTTTCATGATCTCACCCCCTGAAATCTTGTCGGTGGAGGACGTCCCGAATGATCAGGGCCGTCAGGTGCGGATCACCTGGGATCCGGGAAATCCGGCCTGGTTCGGAACCTGGAGTCAGTTCAGTATCTGGCGTCAGACCAACGACGATACCCTCTGGGATTTCGTGACAACCGTTCCCTTCCACGGAATGGATGAGGCGTATTCTTTTGTTGCGCCCACCCTGGTGGATTCCAATTCCACTACCGGTCCTACCGGAGACTATTGGTCCACCTTCATTGTCACGGCCCATACGATGGATCCCATGCAATTCTTTGATTCGGATCCGGAATCAGGGTATTCAGTGGATAACCTGGTGCCGTCCGTACCGGAAGGACTGGCGGCGTCCTACTATACGGGATCGGACGCAGTCGAATTGACCTGGCATCCTGTTCCGGATGAAGACTTCGATTATTACGCCGTCTATCGGAGTACGGAAGCCGGCGCTGAAATGGCTGCCGAGCCCTATGGATTTACCGTGGATACGACTTTCACGGATCAGAATCTGGTGCCGGGAACCTATTACTACGTGGTGACCGCAGTCGATTTCAACGGGAATGAGAGTCCCCCCTCTGACGAAGCCACGGTGACTCTCCTGGCGACGGCAGCGGAAAGTCTGATTCCGGATCAGTACGCCCTCCATCCCAATTATCCCAATCCCTTCAACCCGGTCACCAGTTTGAAGTATGATCTTCCGGAAACGGCCCCCGTGAAGATTACCGTCCACAATGTACTAGGAGAAGTGGTGGCCACGTTGGTGGATCAACAACGCCCGGCAGGCCAGTATACTCTCCAATGGGATGCCGGTGCCCTGCCCAGCGGGATGTACCTGATTCGCATGGAAACAGGCACCTTTACGGCCACCCGCAAAGTGATGTTGCTGAAATAAATCTGCTGGTCAGATAAGAAGAGCATGCCCCGATAGCGGTCTCGCATCGGGGCATGTTTGTTTTCAGGAAGAGCTCCGGAGATTATTTCATCGGCAGTAACTGTTGGGTGTACAGCACGTTTTCGTCCACCCGCCGGAAAGAGAATGGATCGTCATGGTACCGGTAGGCAATATACAGGTCAGTCTGATTACAGTAAAAAGGTGAAGCCGGAATTCCCGATTCACCGGTGGGAATGACGGTTTTGGAATCGTCCCAATTGGCGGTGGAATAGATATGGCGGTGGGAAGAGCCATAGTCGGAATCGAAGGGGGAGGTGTAGCGGTAGCGGAAAGGCGACACGGTGTGCGACGTTCCACCGACGGAGTACGGTCCCCGGTTGAGATGGAATAATTTATCCAGGACGGCCACTTTCCCCATGGGGTGATTCAGGACAAAGTGATGGAGATTCCCCCACTGCCACTGGTCCGGGTCAGGACCGTATTGTTCTGCCAGCCGTTTCACTCCTGACCGGAAGGCGGCCCGGACCTGGTCGGTCCAGGTTTCGTGTGGTTCCGTATCCCGGTTGTCCACCCAGGGAGAATCCGGGTGCCGCCGGATGTAATCCATCCCGAACCGGGGGATGTAGCCGACTTTGATATACTCGGCGTATAGATCATCTCCCATTTCATCCAGAAACAGGTTTTGCATCAGTTCCAGATACGTTTGCTCGAAAATAGAGGGAGCGATCTGATCCGGTTCATAGCGGTAATCCCAGGTGCGCAGCGCTTCCAGGGCTTTTGATTCCTGAGTCGTCGGATCCGAAAGGCCATCCAGAGCAGACAGAAAATCGGGCGTGAAATCACGCGCGAGCAGGGACAGGTGATCCCGGTGCATGGCCTCAATGTCTTCAATTCCCAGTTTGTCCTTGGCATTGAGCATTTCCCGGATGCGATCGATCCGGTAGTTGGGGGCGGGCCATTGGGGAATCTGGACGGACGCTTCCGGAGACACAGACCGGTTGTTGGCCGACGAAACATAGCCTTTTTCCGGGTTGAAACTGTGGGGGAGTTGATCGAAAGGAACGATTCCGTCCCATTCATATTCGTCGGTCCAGCCGGGGACGATATGATAGCCGTCGCCTTTTTTCCGCACCGGAACCCCGGCGCAGCAGTAGATCCCGATATTTCCCATGATGTCCGCATAGGCGATATTTTGGCTGACGGAGTTGAACGTGGAGACGGCGTCTTTGAATTGATCCCAGTTCCGGGCCTTGTTCAGGAGATAGACGGACCGCACCTCATTGCTGAAGAGATTACCCGTCCACTGCATGGTCAGAACTTCATCCGAGAGGTGTTTGAAATCGCTGATAACCGGACCGTGATGGGTAAAGCGGAGGATTTTTTCCACGGTTTCTCCTTCTTTGGTACGGATCTTTTCCCGCCGGATGTCCATCGGTTTCCACTTTCCCAGGTATTCGTATTGATCCGGGTGTTGGGCATCGGTCTTTTCCCGGAAGAAGTCCATGTCGTCCACCATGACGTTGGTCATCCCCCAGGCGATATGGTCGTTGTGTCCCGCCACCACGAAGGGTTGTCCCGGCAGAGCCAGGCCGGTCACGGTGTATTGGCCCTCCACGGACTGGTAGATCTGGTACCAGATGCCGGGAATGAACAAACCCAAATGCATGTCATTGGCAAAGATCGGTTTGCCGGTGGTGCTCTTGTCGCCGCTGATGACCCAGTTATTGCTGCCGTCGAAGACGGTGATGCCCAGTTCTTCCAGGGGTTCCGCCGCACTGAGGAGGAGATCCCGCACCCGCAGTTCAGAATCGCCGGCGGCGAAATCTTCGTAGACCACGGACGTCTGGTGTTCCAGGTCGGGGAAGAGTTGCCCGGCCATCTCGGGTCCCAGTTTCCGGGTGATTTTGTACAGGGCGATTTCCGCATTCCAAGGCATGGTCAGATCCCAGGCCATGTACCCGATCAGGTTGATGCAGTGTTCCGGTTCCCAGGGCTCCGGTTCGTACCCCAGAATGGCAAATTCCGGCGGAAGCCGCCCCTCCAGTGACTGGAGGTATTGATTGACGCCGTCGGCAAAGGCGGCCAGGTTGGTGCGGACCGACTCATCGGATGCTTCCCAGACCCGGTGCGATTTCTGGGGGATTTGCAGGGCCCGGAGCAGCCAGTCTGAATTCACCAGGTCCTTCCCGAAGATTTCGGATAAGCGGCCCTGGGTGGCCCGGCGAATCAGGTCCATCTGCCAGAGCCGGTCCTGCGCCATACAAAACCCGGTGGCCCGGTAGAGATCCGGTTCCGTTTTGGCCAGAATATGGGGAATCCCATAGGAATCGCGCTTGATGGTGACCGGGTAGTGCAAGTGCTGTAGGTGAACGTCCTCCGTATAATCGGGCAGGGCCTGGGTCGCCAGGCGGTGAACATACAGAAAAGCGAAAATCAACACCAGAAACAGAACAACACCTACGATAACCAGGGATTTTTGCATTCGGGTCATAATTCCTCCAACAGTGTAAATCGTTTAGGAAGCAAGGGAACATTTTAGGGGTACGCAGGCGGAAAGGGAAAATGAATTTTCCATTCCCCGGGTGAACCGCTTACAGCTATATTCTCCCGGACAAAGAGAGGAGATACCATGAATCCCTGGGAGTTGAATGCCAATCTGCAAACGGTCGTCCTGGACCTGCTTTATCTCAGCAGCTTTATTCTCATCGGAACCTTTCTGCGCCGGTATATCGGGTTCTTCCAATCCTTTCTGATTCACACGGAGATCATCGGGGGTTACATCGGCAGGTTCGTCGGCAGCCAGGGATTGGGATGGATCGACCTGCAGGCCGACCGTCTGATTCTCTACGTGTACCATTTTCTGGCCCTCACCTTTATCGCCCTGGGATTGCGTCAGGAAAAAACCAAATGGGGCAGGGGTCCCCTGAGTAAAAGTCTGGCAGCCCTCTCCTCCTATTTACTGCAGGCCACCATTGGATTGGGGGTGGCCTTTCTGCTGGTGTATTCTTTAATGCCTGATCTCTTTGTGGGCATCGGTTTGGTGGTGCCCCTGGGATTCGGCATGGGACCGGGTCTGGCGGCGACGCTGGCCGGATCGTGGGAAAAATTTGGTTTCGAAGGTGGCGCTCAGGTTGGTCTGACCTTCGCCACGGTGGGCTATATGTACGCCTTTTTTGTGGGGATGGCGTTGATCCACTGGGGCATCCGCACCCGGCAAACCGCCCTGATCGAAGGCGTAGATCATGTCAGCCGGGACATGCGGATCGGGATCAACAAGGAAGGGGAAAATCCCATTGCCGGCCGCATGCCTCAATCTACCGAAGCGGTGGAACCGATGGCCTTCCATCTGGCCCTGATCGGCTTTGTTTATCTGCTCACCTACTGGGTGGTGAACGGGTTGGCGACCTTCCTGACGAACAAAGGGTTGACCGATTTTGTCCCCACCCTCTGGTCCTTCCATTTTGTGGTTGGCTTGCTGCTGGCCATTGCCGTGCGCAAATTGCTGGATATGACCGGACGGTCCTACTTGATCGACCAGGGACTGATGACCCGGGGGATGGGTCTGTTCCTGGACTACCTGGTGGTGGGGGCCATCGCCGGCATCAGTCTGACCGTGGTGGTGAAGTACTGGATTCCCATCACCATCATGTGTCTGCTGGCCGGCCCAGCCACGCTCTGGCTGCTGTATTACGTCTGTTACCGGGCCTTCGATGATTTTCATTTCGAACGGTTCATTGAATTGTTCGGAGAAATGACCGGTACCATCAATTCCGCTCTGGTCCTGTTGCGGGTGGTGGATCCGGAATTCAAAACTCCCGTGGCGGAGGATGCGGTCTATGGCAGCGGCATCTCGCTCTTTTTGGGCTTTCCGCTGCTGATTGTGTTGAATATGCCCTTCGTCTATTTCGGCGGTACGCTACGGGGCTATTGGATTACCCTGGGAATTATTTTGGGGTACTGGGTTTTCCTGACCCTCTTATGGCGAGTGATCGGTTTTATTCATTTCGGGGCGCCTCAGGGGCGTCCCCGGGAGTAGGACGCTCTTCCACTGCCAGAATATCCGGATGCTGTAGATAGTAGATCATCCGGTTGGCCATCACCCCGGCATGGAAGCCGTCCATGACCCGATGGTCGATGGTGGCGGTAAAAGGCATGATCGTCCGAATCACGATTTCGCCGTCCCGCACCACCGGACGAGGCTCCGCCTTACCCATGATAATCACCGCCGGGAGTTTGGCGCCGGGGAACAGAGCCGCCATGCCGGTATTGAGGCCGTGGGTGCCAATGTTGGACAGCAAGATCGAACCGAAGGCGCTGTGGGTCAACCCCAGGAAGGGCAATTCAAATCCCAGTGTGTTGGTGATCCATTTCAACAGGACAAAGGTGAACCGGCGGAATGGCCAGGGAATGGAACCCAGCACGAATTTATTTTTCATGGTTTCGTTTTCGACTCCCTGGCGGGCAGTGGCCGCTTTGGTCCGAATTTCTTCTGCGATTTGAAACACAGATTTTTTGTCGGCATCATGGATACGGATCGAACCCATTTCCTGGCCTCTTTTCATATTGACCGCCACCATTACGGTCACGTCTTCCCGGGGGACAAATTTTCCGCGGCGGATGAAGACGTTGACCTCCGGGATGTCGTTTTTCAGGATGCGTCCCAGCGCCGCCGTCACCAGGTGGGTCATGGTGATCCGTTTACCGGCAGCCCGGGATTCCCGCACAAATTCTTCCGCCGTGGTGATGTCAATGTCCATGGTGCCGTAAATTTTGCCTTCATTGGGCGGGGCGTACAGCGCCATGGTGGTTTTGCGCCAGGGGGAATTCAGGTGATCTTTCTGCACAACTCGTCCTTCTGAATCAGACAAATATTACCAGTGGCGCCGGTTTAATACCAAGCCCGATCCCGGATGGATCCATCGGCCTGCGGGCGGAATTTGTTCCCGAGCACATCTTGTCAACCGATTGGATGGGTAAATTTGTAAATTCCAATCAACCATTAGGAGCCGAAATGTCACATAACCGCTTTCGCCAGGGGGGAATCGCCCTGGCTGCCCTCTTCCTGATCTGGAGCACCGGGTGCCAGGACCAGCCCACGGATAATACCGTGATTCTGGAAAACAATGAAAGCGTTCTGCTGGAACGAATCGATTACAAGCACGAAGTCATACCCCTGGACACGGTGTTCACCGGGGCATCCCGGGGACAGGCCGCCGTGATCGACACCATTATTCTGACCCTGGTGGCCGAAGTCCAACCTCCGATTTACAATGGGGACACGCTCCAGGCCACCGATGTGAAATTAAAGGGCAAACACGCCTATGTATCCTATAATTACCAGGGAGAAGTCTTCTTGGGGGGAGTGGATGTCTTTGATATCCGCACGCCGGATCAGCCGCGGCTTACTTCCAGTGTCCTCTTTACCGACACGGATGTCAACGGCGTTACCCGGAAAGGAAACGACCTCTACCTGGCTTCCGCCACGGAAAACCCCGATTATTCCTCCCCGGCCATCCTGCAGAAAATTCAACTGCAGAATGATCAGTTGACCGACAATATCACCACTCTGGATATCGGCTCCTTCGCCGCCACCGATGTGGATTTGGCCGGCAATTACATTTATGTCACATCCGGTGCCGATGGCGGGATGATTTCCATCGTGGATAAATCGACCTTCACGGTGTTTGATACGTATCCGGTGGAAGATGCCCGGGGGGTGGATGCGGATGGCGGCGATGTTGGTGTGGTGGCCGGGACGCCGGCCCGGTTGGTGGTACTGGATGGAAATCTGGGCAGTGTCATTGGAGACTATACCCTAACCGGTGCTACGATTCCCTTCTCCAAATCCACCATCAAAATCCGGAAGAAAAAGGCGTTGTTGGGTGTGGGCGACGGCGGGATGCAAGCCATCTGCATTCAGGACGGTTCTTTGATCGCCCAGATCGATCAGCCCCTGCTCTCCGACCTACCCCCTGAGAAAACAGTCACCAATTCGGTCTCGGCGGATAAACGACTCCTGTTCATGGCCGATGGGGAAGCGGGTGTCTATGTCGCCGCCACGAATTCCAACCTCAATTCCAACAACTGTTCCTTCGATAACCTGCACATGGTGGGGAAATTCCGGTTTGGTACGGGACAATCGGCCAACCATGTGGAGTTCAACAACAATGTGCTCTTCGTAGCTTCCGGGCTGGGCGGTTTAAAAATCCTTACCGTGGAATTCAATAATGACCATCCGGATCATGACGACGAGGATGACTCCGACCACTAAAAGCGTCTGCCGGGGGAGGTAATCAGGAAGATCCGGAGGCTTGGTCCAGGGCTCCCCGGACCAGATGGGAGATGAGAGGGAGATAGAACTCCCAGAAAAATCCCCGACGGTCAGATAAGACCCGGGGATTGTGGAAAAAGGTCTGGAACCAGTGAATCCCCCGGAAGAAAGCGGCCGAGGGAGGCACCGGATTGTCGGAAAAGTCACCGCAGAGATAGACAAAGCGTAAGGGATGGTCTCCATGCAGGATAACAGCCGGAAAGTTTTCCGGAATGTGGTGGGCCTGCAGGAGGGAATCCCCCGCGGCATTGACCGGTAAATGGAACATGGAGATGGCCTGACTGGACGTGTCGGCGGGGAAGGTGATATCGAACCAGAAAGGGTACGGAATCCAGGCCGGCAATTTGAATGTTTCCTGATAGTCTTCGGTGGTGAGAATCACCGGTACCGGAGTTTTCAAATGGCGTTGGCTGTCCAGGATCACGATCTCACCCCGTGGATTGACCAGAACGATACCGGCGCCTTGAAAGGGCCACTCTCCCGGGTGCTGGCGTTGGTACAGCAACGTAACCCAGTACGGAAGTTCCCCACTTTTCAGGGTGTCCAGGGATTCGAAAAAGCGACCGGTCCAGCCCGTGGAATGAAGATGATAGAGCGCTTCCACGGCCTCCCGCCGCTTCCGGGTGGTAGGGGGAGAGAGAAAGCTGAATTCGGCGATCACCAGCTTTCCGGCTTCGTCCATGCGGCGCATAAAGTCCAGGTCTCCGTCGGACAGTCCCCCGTAGATCAGGCGGGGCGGTGACCGGGATACATGATACCAGTCCCGTTCATACACTCCATAGGATTCAGCGAAATAAGCCAGATCGGCTGTGCGAGCCAGTTCCGCCCGGCCGGAATCACTCAAACCGTCCAGATCATTGATGGTAAAGGTGTTGTCCGCATGGCCGTGAAAGCCGTAATAATCCTCTCCCGGACGGAAAAAATAGCCTTGGGAGCTGACATATTTGTCATGATCCAGAACCCAGGTGAGGGAGGTATGTTCATGGCCGGTTTCATCCAGAGACGATTTGTCCACAATGACACAGTGAAGGGGACGGCAGGGTTGAAACAGCCAGAGAATCCACATCACGATCGGAGCGGCCACGACCACCAGCACCACATAGCGGAGGAACACGATTTCCATGGGACGGCGAATCAAATGGACCAGCCGGGAGGTGGGAGCGTCGTTCAAAACAGATAATCCACCGATAGGAGGAATGAATGCATCCAGTCAAACTGGGTCGTGGCGCTCTGGCGGAGGGCATACTGGCCCTGGGTAAGATAGTGGCCATTCCAGCGGTGCTGGACCATCACCACGGCAAAATAGCTCCCGGACTGAGACAGAGCATCCCCCAGGTAGACATTTTTGAACAGCTTGGTGCTCAGCCCGGTGGTAATGTCCACGAAATTGAAAGCTGAGGACAGGTAGCGCCGGAGGGAGAGGATCAGGGAATGATCCATGTTGGGTCCGGAGATTGCCAGGAGATAACGCAGACGACCGTAATAATTTCCGGCATATTTTCCGCCCATGACGCTGTAAAGATCGACGTTGGAGTGGGGAAAATTCATGTGACCGTAACTGCCGGAAGCTTCCCAGCCGAGGCCGATGCTCTGGATGATTTCCAGCCGGTAGGTATTCAGCGGTAAAAAGTCGGCTCCCAGGGCGACCTGGTGGGTCCAGTTGCCATAGGCGCCGGGCCAGAGATCAAAATAGGAATCCAGCAGGAGGGCCTGATCCTGTTTCCCGTAGCGGGAATTGTTGGTGACATAGAGCAAGCCGGTGCCGTGGGAAAAATTCCGTAGCACTTTGGCCGACAGGGCCGTCCAGGATTCGTTTTGCGGGAGGAAACGATCGTGCTGTACCACCAGCCCCGCCGACCAGGTGTCGGTCACCACCTGCCGGCTCAAGGTTTTCAACAGCGGATCCACCTGATCGCGGTCGTACCCCAGTTTCAGTGCCTGCACCAGATCCCGGCGGGCGGCCACGGTTTCGTTCACCGCAAGGTATTGTTTTCCCCGGATAAAATAATAGCGGGAATTGGTGGGTTCTTTTTCCAGTAACCGGGTGTACACGGCAATGGCCTTTTCGGGTTGGTGCCACCAGAGGTAAAGGGACCCCAGAGCGACCCAGGCATCGGTATAGTCCGGAAAGGTGTCGGTCACTGCCAGGAATTCCAGCTCCGCCCGGGGGTAGTCTCCGCTCCAGGCCAGGACCCGGCCTTTGCCCAGGTGTCCGTCCGGATCATGAGGATAGTGCGTCAAAAACAGATCGTAATACCGCAGGGCGGTGTCGTAGTCCTGTTTGAAGGCCGCCGCCCGGGCGGCGTTGAACAGGGCCTCATAACTGGTGGAATCCTCCAGCAACTCCGACTGACAAATGCGCAAAATTTCATCGTACTTCCCGGTCTGTAACAGAGTATCCACCATGGTGGCCGGGAATTGAGCCTGAGCCCATTGTAGCAGCAGGAGAATCAACAGTCCTTTTCCGTATTTCACCCGGTTTCCTCCACATGAAAGCCTTTGCGTTCCATCTTTCCCCACCCCTGGACGTTCCGCAGCGCGGAGATAAACCCGTGGATGCGCCAGTAGATGGTCAACTGCCGATACCCGAAATTCTCGACGATAGCCAGGAAAAACAATTGCAGGAGGTCGGAGGTTTTGGGATACCGGCGAAAGGTCAATTCTTCCAGGGCCACCGAAAAGATGGACAGGGCCATGCCAAAGATGAAGGCGGCCATGAAAAAGGCCAGGATATAGGTATAGGAAACCGTGCCGGTCAGCACGGCAATCAGGAATACCACATAACCCGGCATTTCGATGGCGGGTCCCAGCATTTCCAAAAGATAGAAATAGGGATAGGCGAACAGGCCGATCCGTCCGTACCGGGGATTCATGAACATCACCCGGTGCCGGGTCAGGACTTCGTACAGACCCCGTTGCCAACGATCCCGCTGGCGTCCCAGAATTTTGACGGTTTCGGGACATTCCGTCCAGGCCACCGGATCGGGAACGAAGGAGATTTTATAGGGAATGCGTTGTTCCCGGCAGTGGCGGTGGAGTTTGACGATCAGTTCCATGTCTTCTCCGACCGTGTCGGTGGCGTATCCCCCGGCATCCACGACGATGGAGCGTTTGAAAATTCCGAAAGCGCCGGAGATGATCAGGGTGGAATCCAGGGCGCTCCAGCCCATCCGGCCGGAGAGGAAGGCCCGCAGATATTCCAGGACCTGGAATTTCGCCAGCCAGTTTTTTGGCAGCCGGATGTCCGTGAGGGCTCCGCCCCGGATTGTACAATCATTGACGATCCGGATGATGCCTCCGGCGGCTACGGTGCGGGAATCTTCCAGGAAGGGACGGGCAATCCGGATCAGGGCGTCCCGCTCCAGGATGGAATCGGCGTCCATGGCGCAGAAGAGGGGCGTTTGACAGTAATTCAGTCCGGCATTGAGAGCATCGGCTTTGCCGCCGTTTTCTTTGTCCACCACCCACAGGTTGGCGTAGTGCTGGCTGCGGTATACGGTCCGGACCGGCGCCGAGGGTACATTGGCCGTGGGGGCCCGATTGGCCGGCGACAGATCGAAAGCTTCGATCAGTTTCTCGACGGTTTTGTCCTGAGATCCGTCGTTGACCACGATGATTTCGTACTCCGGGTAATTGAGGGCCAGTAAGGCCTTGATGGAGGCGACACAGGTAGGTTCTTCGTTATAGGCCGGGGCGATCAGGGTGATGGGCGGGGCACCGGCGCTGGCAATCAATTCTTCGATATGGATGGCCTTCAACTGCCGGGCATAGGTGCGGAGGGCTTTGAAGGCGAACAGGCTGGTCATGAGGTAGAAAAAATTCAGCGATACAAAGTAGAGCAACACCAGGACATTGAATCCTTCGATCAACAATTGCAGCAGGCGCAGGAAGATGGTCATACTTCCAGTTCCCGGAGTTGCTGGCGGGCCATCATGGCTCGGGGATGGGCAGAGTGACTGATTTTCTCCAGTATGGCTTCTCCTCCCAGGGCTTTCAACGCCCGGGCGGCATGAATGGCCACCCAGTTGGAATTGTCATTGAGAGCGGCTTCCAGACGGGGAAAATCCCGCTCGTCCCCCAGGGCAGCCAGGGCGGAGATGGCGTGAGCCCTGAGAATGAAATGATCCGAATCGAGCAGTTGCCGGACCACGTCCGCCTGCCGATCGGTGCCGGTTTCCTTCAACAGACGCAGGGAGGCGGCGGTGAGATCCGGGTCCGCATCCTCCCGGATGACGGCCTCGGCAATGGGAGAGGCGGTGAGACTGTTCAATTCCCGGAGCGCTTCACAGCAGGCGATCCGCACCCGGACCGGTTCCCGGGGATTCCCGTACGTCTTTTCCAGGTCCGGAATAATGTCCGGCCCAAAGGCCGTCAACATGGACGACAGGTAATTCATGCTCCAAAAGGAGAAGCGATGTAAAATAGATAAGATGGAGGGACAATACTTGGGATTCCGGGTGTTGGCCAGGGTGCGGGCCGCCAGCATGGAAACCACAGGGGAAGAATCTTCCAGGGCTTTCAGAATGGCTTCGTCGTACTGGGGCAGTCCGAAGACGCCCAGGGTTTGAATCGCCCGGGCGCGCACTTCGGCTGATGAATGGGTGGTCCGTTTCACCAGGGGGGCCAGGTAGGGCTGGGCCAGCTGGACCAGTTTCTCCCGCTCCTGCCCCTGGAGCCGGTACGTCATCCGCAACAGAAACTGCAGGAAATACAACCGCTCTTTCTTTTGAATGGGAATGGTCCATTCCGGTTCGTCGTCGGATAGGTAGTCATACAGATGTTTGGTCCAGCGTTCTTCAACCCGGTTCCAGAACCGGGCCCGGCGATTGTTTTTAACGCGCAGGCCCAGAACGATAATGGCCAGGATGATCACGAAAAACAGCAGAATGGCGATCAGGACGATCAAAAACTGCAAAGCCAGGTCGACGGCTTCCTGGCTCCGGATATAGTCGTTCAATACCGGTAGGAGGGATTTCATGCCAGATAGGAGCGGAGGGTATCTATCAGATGATCGGGTTGGAAGGGTTTGGCAATCAGACCCGCCGCTCCCAGCCGGAGCAGGCGGTCATTGTCTTCCGGTCGGGTGGAGCCGGTCAGAAACACGATGGGAATGGGGCGGGTTTCCTCCCGGGACCGGAGATCCTGATAGACTTCCTCGCCCCGGTCGGTTCCCAGCACCACGTCCAGCAGGATCAGATCCGGGCGCAGGGATTGGGCCAGACGGACTCCCTCCTGTCGGTTGGAGGCGGTGTGACAGGTGAAATCTTCCGCGGCGTTGAGAATCGTATCCACGATGAAACGAATATCTTCATCGTCGTCGATGAGCAATACGGTCTTCATTTCAGCAGCCGGTGGATCCGGGCCAGCAGTTCGGTGGCGGAAAACGGTTTCAGCATATAGTCGTTGGCCCCCCAGTCCAGGCCCTTGACGATGTCGTTTTCCCGCCCCATGGAGGTGAGCATAATGATGGGAACGGAATTGTTGCGGCTGTCTTTCCGCAGATTGCGCAGGACCTCGAAGCCGTCCATACCGGGCATTTTCACGTCCAGAATGATGAGATCGAACGTGTTGGACTGGGCGGATTTCAGGGCTTCGGCTCCGTTGGCATAATGGGTGATTTCGTAGCCGGACTTTTTCAGCCGGTGCAGGATGAAATCAGCCGTCAGTTCATCGTCTTCGGCCACCAGGATGGATCGGGGCCGCTCTTTTATATCGCTCTTTCGGGTCAGAATTTGGTCCCGGCCGGAATGTTTTCCCAGATAGAGAAGTTCATCTGCATCGGAGATGGCGTCATTGATGGACTTGGTGGCCGTGACTTCCGTGATTCCGGCGGAAAAGGTAATGGGAATGGTGACCGCAGCGTCTCCGGTGGACTGGAAGGGTTTCTCCTTCAGTCGCCGGGCCAGTTTTTCCAGAGCGCCCTGACCTCCTTCGGGGGTGCTGTTATGCAGCAAAGCCACGAATTCTTCTCCGCCCCAGCGGGCCACAAAATCCGACTTACGGAGACTGCGCACCAGATGGCGGCTGAAATATTGTAATACCTGGTCGCCGATCAAATGACCATAGGTGTCGTTCACCTGCTTGAAGTGGTCCAGATCCAGCATGGCCAGGGACAAGGGAGTTTCATGCCGTTGGGACTGGGCCTTGTACCGGAGAAATTCCTCCTGCAAAGCCGCCCGGTTGGGCAGTTCCGTGAGTGCATCGATCCGAAGTTCGCTTTTGATTTTTTGCGCCTGATCCAGTTTGGCCCGGACGGCCGTGGCCAGAACCTCCGCATCCACCGGCTTGACGAAATATTCGTTGGCGCCCAGAGCGAAACACTCCGTTTTGGTCTGGGGGGAGTCTTTGGCGCTGAGAATGATGACAGGTGTGTGAACAGTCTGGGGACTTTCCCTGAATTTTACCAGCAGATTCCGACCGTCGGAGTCGGGCAGGATTAAATCCAGTAATATGATATGAATCGAATGGCGGGTCAGGATCTCCTGCGCTTCGGCGGCCGTTCCGGCCACATAAACCCGATAGTCTGATTCGGGAAAAATGGCCTGTAAAATGGCCTGATCTTCCGGAGAGTCCTCAACGATCAGGATGACGGATTTATCGCCGCGGGAAGAAGTGCGGAGGGAAATGAGGTGGTCCAGCAGGGCGCGTAAAGCGGATTCCAGTTCCTCCGCCGGCGCCTCCTCCACCGACTGTGCCAGTTCCGTCACCGACGGAAAACCATAGGTGCCGCCCGACCCTTTCAGGGAATGGGCGATCCGCCGGATGGATTCCACTGCGTCGTCGGAGCCGCTGAGGAATGCTTTTTGGGCGGAATGCAAAGCATCGATATGAGTGCCCAGTCGATCCAGAAAATGCTGTTTCAGGTCGTACATCTCAGAAAGAAAGCCTTGATATCATGACGAACCGGAATCCTCCCCGCTGGTTTGAGCTAAATTAACCGAATTTTCTGAAAAGAGGGAGGAAAGAATTCCGATCAATTGATCCTTTTCCACCGGTTTGGTCACGAGAGTGACGGCTGCGTCATCGTCGAATTTCAGGTGTTCCGGTTCGACGCTGATGACCACGATCGGCACCGGAGAGGAAGCCCGGATTTGCCGGTACACTTCCTGCCCGGAGATATCCGGAAGCTTCATGTCCAGGATGATCGCGTCCGGCTTGACCTTGTGAACCAGGGCGATGCCCGTCTTCCCGGTGGAAGCGTCTTTCAGTTTGCAGCCGGATCCGGCCAGATACTGGTGGAGAATCTCCCGGGCGTCTTCTTCATCTTCAATGATGACCAGCTGCTTCCCGGCCAGTGTTCCGGCGCTTTTGCCGGCGCCGGAGGCCGTCTCCGCGGGTGTCTCCGAAAGTGTGGCCGGAGGGATTTGAATCGTAAAGGTGGACCCGGAACCCGGCTGACTGGTCACGGACAGGTGATAGCCCATCAGTTCGCAGAGCGAATAGCTGATGGCCAGACCCAGACCGGTACCGCCGTATTTCCGGCTGGTGCTGGAATCGACCTGCTGGAATTCGCGAAAGATATGGTCGATCCGGTCTTCCGGGATTCCGATTCCGGTATCGATCACGTCCAGCCGGGTTTCCTCCCCGGTGCTGTTCACCCGGACGGTTACGCCGCCGGTATCGGTGAATTTGACTGCATTGCTCACCAGGTTCATGAT